>NZ_JBFBIK010000017.1:0-85485 GCF_040685555.1 Sphaerisporangium sp. NPDC088356 | reverse complement strand
GCCGCCTCCCTGAGGGAGGCGGCCGATCGGCTTTCCGTACGGTGATCAGGCCCAGAGCTGGCCTTCGAGACGGTCCTCGGCCTCGCCGAGCGTGCCCTCGTAGGCGCCGGTGGAAAGGTACTTCCAGCCGCCGTCGGCCACGATGAACGCGATGTCGGCCCGCTCCCCCGCCTTGACGGCCTTGGCCGCCAGGCCGAGGGCGGCGTGCAGCGCGCAGCCGGTGGAGATGCCGGCGAAGATGCCTTCGGTGCCGAGCAGCTCGCGCGTGCGCTTGAGGGCGTCGGCCGAGGTCACCGAGAACCGCGTGGTCAGCACGTCGGCGTCGTAGATCTCGGGGATGAAGCCCTCGTCCACGTTGCGCAGGCCGTACACGAGCTCGCCGTACCGGGGCTCGGCGGCCACGATCTGCACCCCCGGCACGTGCTCGCGCAGGTAGCGGCCGACGCCCATCAGCGTGCCCGTGGTGCCGAGCCCGGCGACGAAGTGGGTGATCGACGGCAGGTCCTCAAGGATCTCGGGACCGGTCGACTCGTAGTGGGAGCGCCAGTTGGCCGGGTTGCCGTACTGGTAGAGCATCACCCAGGAGGGGTTCTCCTCGGCCAGCTTCTTGGCGACCCGGACGGCCTCGTTGGAGCCGCCCGCCGCCGGCGAGGAGATGATCTCCGCGCCGTACATGCACAGAAGTTGGCGGCGCTCCTCGGAGGTGTTCTCCGGCATGACGCAGATCAGCTTGTAGCCCTTGAGCCTGGCCGACATGGCGAGCGAGATGCCGGTGTTGCCCGACGTCGGTTCGAGGATCGTGCAGCCGGGACTGAGAAGGCCGTCCTTCTCGCCCTGCTCGATCATCCACAGCGCCGGGCGGTCCTTGACCGACCCGGTCGGGTTGCGGTCCTCCAGCTTGGCCCAGATCCGCACGTCCGCGGACGGGGACAGGCGCGGCAGCCCGACCAGCGGGGTGCGCCCCACCGAGTCGATCAGAGAGTCGAAGCGCATGACTAGCGCCTGCCTCCGGCCACGGCCGGCAGCACGGTCACGGTGTCGCCGTCGGCGACAGGGGTGTCCAGGCCGCCGAGGAAACGGACGTCCTCGTCGTTGAGGTAGACGTTGACGAACCGGCGCAGGCCGGAGTCGTCGACGATGCGGGCTCGCAGGCCCGGGTGGCGGGACTCCAGGTCACCGATCAGGTCGGACAGCGTCGCGCCTGCGGCGTTGACCGACTTCGCGCCGTCGGTGTAGGTGCGGAGGATGGTCGGAATGCGAACCTCGATGGCCATCGCGGGTCAATCTCCTTGGTCAGTTGTCGTCACGGGGGCACCCAACGAGTGCGAACACGGCTGGGCGGACGGGGATTCCTGCGATCAGGAACAGTCGTAGACGACGGCAAAGGGAGTATGCGCGAAAAGATGGTTCTGCACGGGCGACGAATGCCCAGGGCGCAGCCCAGCGCACCCCAACTCCGGGTCAATCGTCAGCATGGTCCCAACTCTACAGCTTCGGATGGTCGGTGCAGATGGCCCCGTCGTCACACGGTCAGGCCGGGACGATCTCGACCTTCTCCTCGGTCACGACGCCGTCGAGCACGCGGTACGAACGGAACTGGACGTTCTCGGGATCGGCCGTGGACACCAGCACGTAGTGGGCGTTCGGCTCCGAGGCGTAGGTCACATCGGTGCGCGAGGGATACGCCTCGGTCGAGGTGTGGGAGTGGTAGACCACCACAGGCTCCTCGTCGCGGTCGTCCATCTCGCGCCACACCCGGAACTGCTCCATGGAGTCGAAGCGGTAGAACGTCGGAGACCGCTCGGCGTTCTCCATGGGGATGAAGCGCTCGGGACGGTCAGAGCCGGCCGGCCCCGCGATCACCCCGCAGGCCTCGTCAGGATGATCGGCCCAGGCGTGGGCAATGATCTTGTCGACCAGTTCCCGTGAGATCGTCAGCATGCCTGGAAGTTACCAAAGGGCTCGGACCAGCGTGTCCTGGAGGTAGGTGAGCCAGTCATAGGTGACGTAGGCCGGGTAGCGAGGGTCGTCCTCGGCCATCTCGGCGAGCTCCTCGTGAATCTCCTCGGTCACCTCGAGGCGCACGCCGAGCGCGAGCCGCACGTCGTTGAGCGCCCGCAGCCAGGACTGCGCCTGCTCGGCCGTGAGCTCCACCTTGCCCTGCTCGGCGGTCTCCAGCAGGGTCTCGGCGTCCGCGCGCTTGCCCTCGCGCAGGGTGGCCTCTGTGTAGCGCCTGAACTCCGCCGAGGCCTTGTCGTCGTCGGCGTACGCGGAGGGGAACAGCCGGGCGAGCACGGGATCGGACGGCTGCTCGGCCGACCCGATGCCGAGCGCCCGCTCAAGCGGATCGTCGCCGGTGGTGCCGGGCTCGACGAGGCCGAGGACCTGCGCGACGAGCGAGCGCAGGATCGAGGCCTCGCCCGCGTCGAGCAGGATGGTCACCGCGCCGCTCCCCGCCGAGCTGAAGCCGGTGCTCACGCGGAGTCCCGCTGGACGGTGGCCCAGAGCCCGTAGGAGTGAAGGATCTGCACGTCGCGTTCCATCTCCTCACGGGTGCCGCTGGACACGACGGCCTTGCCCTTGTGGTGCACATCGAGCATGAGCTTCTCGGCCTTCGCCTTGGGGTAGCCGAAGACCGTCTGCAGCACATAGGTGACGTATGACATGAGGTTGACCGGGTCGTTCCAGACGATCGTCAGCCACGGAAGATCGGGGCGAACGTCCGTCGACGGACGTTCGACCTCGGCTGGAGCGGTGCTACCCACATTCCCATCCTGCCCTACCCCGGTCGTAGTCTTCGACTTGTGAAGATGGCCATGAGCAGCGCGTTGCTTACCGATCACTATGAGCTGACGATGCTGCAGGCGGCATTGGGCAGCGGAGCCGCGGGCCGGCGCGCGGTTTTCGAGGTCTTCGCACGTCACCTGCCCTTCGGGCGGCGGTACGGCGTGGTCGCGGGCACCGGGCGGGTGCTGGAGGCCCTCGCGGAATTCCATTTTGGCGCGCCCGAAATTTCATATCTTCGTGAGAACCGGGTGGTGAACGAGCAGACCCTGGACTTCCTCGCGTCCTACCGCTTCTCCGGCGACGTGCACGGCTACCGCGAGGGCGAGGTCTACTTCCCCGGCTCTCCGATCATGGTCGTGGAGGGCACGTTCGCCGAGGCCGTGCTGCTGGAGACCGTGATCCTCTCCATACTCAACCATGACTCGGCGATCGCCACGGCGGCGTCCCGCATGGTCCACGCGGCGGGCTCGCGGCCGATCATCGAGATGGGCTCACGCCGCACGCATGAGCTGGCGGCGGTCGCGGCGGCGCGGGCGGCGTACCTCGCGGGGTTCTCCTCCACCTCCAACCTGATGGCCGGGAGCGTGTACGGCGTGCCGACGGCCGGCACCAGCGCGCACGCCTTCACCTTGCTGCACAGCTCCGAGTACGAGGCCTTCCAGGCCCAGATCGACTCCCTCGGCGCCGACACCACCCTGCTCGTCGACACCTACGACGTCGCCAAGGCCGTACGGACGGCGGTGGAGCTCGCCGGGCCGGAGCTCGGGGCGGTCCGCATCGACTCCGGCGACCTGGCCGTGGCCGCCCACGAGGTGCGCCAGATGCTCGACGCGCTCGGCGCCACCAAGACGCGCATCGTGGTCACCAGCGACCTCGACGAGTACGCCATCGCGGCCCTCGCCGCGGCTCCGGTCGACGGATACGGCGTGGGCACCTCGGTGGTCACCGGCTCGGGCGCGCCCACGGCCGCCATGGTCTACAAGCTCGTCGCCCGCGAGGACGCCGAGGGCGTGCTGCGGCCGGTGGCCAAGAAATCGGTGGGCAAGCCCAGCAGCGGCGGCAGGAAGACCGCCTACCGCGCCCTTGAGGACGGCGTCGCGACCGCCGAGCTGGTCACCACCGAGCCGGACGGCCCGCCCCCGCCGGGCACCCGGCCGCTGCTGCGGGCGCTCGTGCGAGGCGGCGAGATGGTCGGCCGCGAGCCCCTCACGGCCGCCAGGGAGCGGCATCGCGCCTCGGTCGCCGAACTCCCCCTCCTCGCCCACCAGCTCTCCCAGGGCGACCCCGTGATCCCCACCGTCTACTCCTGACCCCCGCACAGCAAGGAGACCGGCTTGAAGACCGCGCTTCTCATCGTCGACGTTCAGAACGACTTCTGCGAGGGCGGCAGCCTCGCGGTGGGCGGCGGCGCCGAGGTGGCCGCCGCCATCGGGCCGCACGCCGCCGCAGGGGGCTACGACCACGTGGTGGCGACCCGCGACTACCACGTCGACCCCGGCGACCACTTCGCCGACCGGCCCGACTACGTGCACACCTGGCCCGCCCACTGCGTCGTGGGCACGTCCGGCGCGGGCTTCCACCCCGCACTGAACACCTCCGCCGTCGAGGAGGTGTTCAGCAAGGGCCGGCACAGCGCCGCCTACAGCGGCTTCGAGGGCGCCACCGAAGCCGGCACCGGCCTCGCCGAGTGGCTGACCCGGCGGGAGGTGCGGCGGGTGGACGTCGTCGGCATCGCCACCGACCACTGTGTACGGGCCACCGCGCTCGACGCGGCGGCGAACGGCTTCGCGGTGCGGGTGCTGCTGGACCTGACCGCGGGCGTCGCCGCGCACACCACCGAGGCGGCGCTGGCCGAGCTGAAGGGCGCAGGGGTGGAGCTCGTCGGCGCTCCCATCGTCAAGGCGCCCTGACCCGGCCCGTGACGCCGGCCCGTCCTTGGAACCTGACGCGGGCCGCGGCCCGACCCGCCCGCCCGGGGCCGGGCCGCATGTGGGTGACCTGCCAGGCGGGGCGCGGGCCGGCTCAGCGCCGACGGGGCACGGCGGGAGTGGCCGGCAGGTGCGGGATCTCCGCCGGGGCGATCTTGAACTCCGGCGGGTAGGCCGGCGGATCGGTGACCGACGACGGTTCGGTGGAGCGCCAGCTGTAGACGCAGGTGTTGCAGACGTGCATCGACCACCTGCCGGGCACCGGAGAGGTGGTCAGTATCCGGACGTTCTCCGCGTCGCAGCGCGGGCAGACGGTGGTGTTCACGGTCATCGCAGCAGCCTCCTGATGATGTCCTCCCATTCGGCCGTGCCCTCGGGGTTGCCGACGAGCTGGGTGTAGTGGCCGCGGGTCTCCGGCGGGGCGGGCGTGGTCGCGTCGAGCACGACCTTGTGCGTGATGCCGGCCGGTTCGGAGCTCGGGTCGAGCGCGAGCACCGAGACGTTGGGGACGATCACGGTGTCGTAGAAGGGGTGGTAGTACACCGACAGCGCCCACATGACCTGCGGCAGGTTGAACGGGTCGACCGTGTCGTCCACCATGATGATCACCTTGCAGTACGCCAGCCCGTGCGGCACGGTCATCGCCCGCAGGCCGACCGCCTTGGCGAACCCGCCGAAGCGCTGCCGCACGGAGATGATCCCCAACAGTCCCTGGGTGTACATGGCGTTGACCGCGGCCACCTCGGGGAACTCCGCCTTCAGCTGCCGGTACAGCACCACGCTGGTGTTCAGCGCGACCGTGTAGTCCATCTCGGTCCACGGCTTGCCGATGTAGAGGTGCTCGTAGATCGGGTCGGTCCGGTGCGCCACCCGGTGGACCTTGACGACCGGCTGGCGGCGGGCGCCGGAGTAGTGCCCGGTGAACTCGCCGAACGGGCCCTCGATCTCCCGCTCGCCGGCGATGATCTCACCCTCGATGACCACCTCGCAGCCCCAGGGGACGTCGAGCCCGGTGGCCGGCGCCTTGGTGATCGGGTACGGGGCGCCCTGGATGGCCGCCGCCATCTCGTACTCCGACTGGTCGTAGGCGAGCGGCATGCCCGCGACGGTCGTGATCACCGGCTCGTTGCCGATGGCGATCACGATGGGCAGGTTCTCGCCCCGCTCCTCGGCGTGCCGCAGGTGCAGGCCGAGGTCGTGCGCGGCCAGGGGCTGGATGCCGAGCCGGTCCTTGTCCTTGACCTGGATGCGGTAGATCCCGACGTTCTGCTTGCCGAAATCCTCCGGGTCGTCGGGATCCCGGCTGATCACGCACGCCTTGTCGATGTAGCAGCCGACGTCGTAGGTGTTGAGCCGGAACAGCGGCAACAGCCGGAACAGATCGATGTCGCCGCCGACCGTCACCTCCTGCCACGGCGCCTCGTCGCGCCGCTCGACCGGGCCGGGGAACGCCTCCCAGCGGCGGGCGAACTCGAAGAACTGGTCCTTGATCGCGGTGTCCTTGTCCAGGCCGAGCATCAGGGCGTGGTTCGGCCAGGAGCCGACCAGGTTGAGCACCACCCGCGACCTGCCGGGCTCGTAGCCGTTGATGTTCTCGAACACCAGCGCCGGGCCACGGTCGGTGAGGTTGGCGACGGCGCGGGCCGCGGCGCTCATGCCGGGTTCGGGATCGACGGCGTCCGAGTACGTCAACAGCTGACCGCTACGGTCCAAGGTGGCGAGGAACTCCCGCAAATCCGCGTAAGCCATGTCAGATCTCTCCGGAGGTGGAGCTGGAGGAGGTCGAGCAGATCAGCCGCCGGAGCCCCGAGACCCCGGGGCCCGTCGCCTTCGGGGCGCCACCGGAGCGGCGACCGCGGGTCACGTGCTCACGCCCGAGCGCCGAGGCCGTCCTCCGCCTGGACAACGACGGCGTGCCGCTCGCGGGCATGCCCGTGCTTGCGAGGCCCCTCCCACCGCCGCAGCGTCGGCAGGGCCAGCCCGAACTGGTCAAGCGTGCGCCCGACGATGTGCTCGACGACGTCGGTGACGCTCGAAGGGTGGTTGTAGAAGGCGGGCACCGGCGGCAGGACCGTCGCCCCCATCCGGGACAGGTCCAGCAGGTTCTCCAGGTGGATCGTCGAGAGCGGGGTCTCGCGCGCCAACAGGACCAGCGGGCGGCGCTCCTTCAGCGTCACGTCCGCCGCCCGGCCGACCAGGTTGTCCGCGTAGCCGATGCGGATGCCGGCGACCGTCTTCATGCTGCACGGCGCGACGACCATGCCTTCCGTGCGGAACGAGCCGCTGGAGATCGGTGCGCTCATATCCTCGGGCGCATGGCTGACGCTCGCCAGGCCGATCACCTCGCGCACGCTGTACGCGGTCTCCTCGGCGATGGTGGACCGGGCCCAGCGGCTCACCACCAGATGGGTCTCCACCGAAAGCTCACGCAGGACCGCGAGCAGGCGGATCCCGATGATCGCGCCGGTGGCGCCCGTCATGGCGACGACGAGACGCACGGCAACCTCCCAGAACAGATGATCACGGTCGAACGCGGGCCCTGACCGCCTCGGCCACGCCGGCCCGCGTCCAAGGGCGGGCCTACGATGTCGCGGTGTGCTCGCGCCGCGCGGGCGTGCTGGTGCCGTCCCACCGGTAACGGTCGGTGTGCCCGAGCCCGAGCAGTTGCAGCACGCGCTCGACCAGCTCCTCCTGCAGCTCGGCCAGCGTCTCAGGGACGTTGTAGTAGGTGGGGATCATCGGGTACACGATCGCGCCCGCCTCGGTGACCGCGACCATGTTGCGCAGATGGGCCAGGTTCAACGGCGTCTCGCGCAGGCAGAGCACCAACCTGCGGCGTTCCTTCAGGGCGACGTCCGCGGCGCGTTCGATGAGGTCGATCGCGAGCCCGTTCGCGATGCGTCCCAGCACCCCGGCCGCGCACGGCAGGATCACCATCGCGTCGTAGAGGTAACTGCCGCTGGTCACCGGACCGGACAGGTCGGCGGGGTCCAGCAGCCGCACCTTCTCCGACGTGGCGCCCAGCGCCACCGCCACCGACTCCATGTCCTCGCCGGTGCCGAACTCCAGTGCGGCCAGCTTGCGCCCGTTGGCCGACACCAGCAGGTCCACGTGCGAGACCCGGTCGTCGGCCTGCAGCGCCGCGAGGAACCGCTTGGCCGCGCCGGTGCCGCCCGCGCCGGTGACCGCCACCGTCAACCGCCGTTGCTCGTCCACGTGGCGCTCCCCCGAGACCCCTCTGAACTGCGCTGATACAGATCAGTGTGCCATAGGCGTCCCGGGTCGCCCAGTGCCACGCCGAAGGCCCGCGCGGCGCACGAATGACCGCGGGACCCGCGACCACGCGCATGACCACCAGGCCGCCACGGCACCCACGACCCCTGAGCCGGCAGGGCACGCTAGACGGCCGAGCTCCGACGGCCGGCGGCCGTCGCTGCCGCGCTCAGCGGGACCGCTGGGTGGCCCACTTGCGGATGGTCTCGATGCGCTGGCGGATCTGGTCGGCGGACGCCTGGGCGATGGCCGGACCGCCGCAGGCTCTGCGCAGCTCGGCGTGGATGACGCCGTGGGGCTGGCCGGTGCGGTGGTTCCAGGCGCCCACGAGGCCGTTCAGCTCCTTGCGCAGCGCGGCCATCTCCTCGTGCGGGGCGAGGACCGGCGGCGGCGCGGGGTCGGCCGCCTTACGCCGCTTGGCGGCCTGCTGCTCGGCCTGGTGCTTGCGGAGCAGCACCGCCACCTGGTCGGGCTCCAGGAGCCCCGGCAGGCCGAGGAAATCCTCCTCTTCGGGGGAGCCGGTCTCGGCGGACGTGCCGAACTCGCCGCCGTCGAACAGGACGCGGTCGAAGGTGGCCGAGGCCTCCACGGTCTCGAACGGCAGCTCGTCACCGAGGACGTCGGGATTGTCCTTCTTCTGCCGGGCCTCGTCGACGAGGAAGTCGTCGAGGCCCTCCTCGGGGACCTTGCGGTCGAGCACGTGGTCGCGCTCGGCCTCCATCTCGCCCGCGAGGCCCATGAGGGTCGGCACCGAGGGCAGGAACACCGAGGCGGTCTCGCCCCGCCTGCGGGCGCGGACGAAGCGCCCCACCGCCTGGGCGAAGAACAGCGGGGTCGAGACGCTGGTGGCGTACACCCCGACGGCGAGTCGCGGGATGTCGACGCCTTCTGAGACCATGCGCACCGCGACCAGCCAGCGCTCCTCTGAGGCACTGAACTGCTTGATCTTGTCGGAGGCCCCGGGGTCGTCGGAGAGCACGATGGTGGCGCCCTGGCCGGTGATCGCCCGCAGGTGCTTGGCGTACGCGCGGGCCGTCTCGTGGTCGGTGGCGATCACCATCGCGCCCGCGTCGGGAACGCCCCGCCGCACCTCGGTGAGCCGCTTGTCGGCGGCGAGCAGGACCTGGCGGATCCAGTCGCCCTTCGGGTCGAGGGCGGCACGCCACGCCTGGCCGAGCTGGTCTTTGGTGAGGGGGGTGCCGAGCGTCGCGGTGATCTCGTCGCCCGCGCGGGTGCGCCAGCGCATCTCCCCGGCGTACGCCAGGAAGATGACGGGGCGGACCACGCCGTCGGCGAGGGCCGGGCCGTACCCGTAGGAGTAGTCGGAGAGACTGCGCCGGACGCCCTCGCCATCCTCGGCGTAGGTGACGAACGGGATCGGGTTGGTGTCGGAGCGGAACGGGGTGCCGGTGAGGGCGAGCCGCCTGGCGGCCGGCTCGAAGGCCTCGCGCACGCCGTCGCCCCAGGACTTGGCGTCGCCCGCGTGGTGGATCTCGTCGAAGATGACCAGCGTCTTGCGGGCCTCGGTGCGCGCGCGGTGCAGCGCGGGATGCATCGACACCTGGGCGTAGGTCACCGCGACGCCGGCGTAGTCGCGGGAGGTGGCGCCCTGGCTGTTCTTGAACTCGGGGTCGATCGCGATGCCGACCTTGCCCGCCGCGTCGGCCCACTGCCGCTTGAGGTGCTCGGTGGGCGTGACGACCGTCACGGCGCGCACGATGCCCCGGCTCAGCAGCTCGCTGGCGATGCGCAGCGCGTACGTCGTCTTGCCCGCGCCGGGGGTGGCCACGGTGAGGAAGTCACGCGGCTCGCGCCGGAAGTAGAGGTCGAGGGCCTCTTGCTGCCACGCGCGGAGCTTGGGCGCGGTGCCCCACGCGGCGCGGTCGGGATAGGAGGGTGACAGATGGGACGCGGCAAACGAGCTCACGCCGACCTCCTCGCCAGATGGCCTCTCCGGACCGCCGGGGCGTCGCCCCCATTGATGATCTTGTCGCTGCGCTCGTTTCGCTCCCTCACAGTGAAGCCACCATAGTGGGGCCCACCGACAAGACGTGCCGACCCTCGGGGATTCCCGCCACGTCGCCCTGCCTGTGTCAGGAGGGCTCGCGCCCTCACCGGCCGTGACCTCGCGAGCCGGCGACCCGCTATCTCAGGCCCCTGACGACGGCGTCGATCTCGGCCCGCCTTGCCGGATCGTCGGGCTGGGCGAGGCCGAGCACCACCACGCTCCGGTCGTCCTTGGTGAGAAGTGTCACGCGAAGGTAAGAAGGCTGGTTCACCACGTCGGTGTAGCTCGCGCGCAGAGCGCGTGAATGACCGGAGAACTCCCCGACGGTGATGGGCCGGTCGTCGACCACGTCGACCGTGTCCCCGTGCAGCAGCAACCGCCCGTACAGGTCGGCCAGATCGAGCGTGGCCGCCCTCGGCCCCGAGACCGCGACGGACTCCCCCGGGCGGGTCATGACGAGCGCGGAGCCGTCCGTGGTGGCGACGGAGGTGAACCCCGTGACCGGCGGGACCGTTCCGCGCCGCCATCCCTGGGGCAGCGGATAGCTGACACCGGCCGCCGGGTCCGTGATGTCGACCGGGGTGCCGGGCGCGTTGAGGCGTCCCACGACGAAGGCGACGGTAGCCGCGACCAGCGCGACGCCCACCGCCAGGGCCACCGCGAAGGCCAGCGCCCTCCTGAGCCAGGACGGCACCCTGACGCGCGACGGCGGGGCGGGCGCGCCGTACAACCGGGCCGACGGCGGAAGGCCCTCGGCCTCGGGCGGAGGCCACACGCGATCGCCATACGGCCGTCGCTCGATGCGGTGCTCGTCCACGGCGCCTCCTCCCGTGCACTGAGTATCGGCACCGAAGGCACCCGTTCGTCAACGAGCACCTCGATTATCGAGCAGGAAAACTATGAAACCGGCCGGCGCGGAAGCGGCCCCGGGTCAGACGGCGGGGGCGCGGTAGGCGGTCCACATCTCGCGCATGCGGGCGGCCTGGCCGGTGGTGAACTCCGACATGCAGCGGTCGTGGGCGTAGTCCATGAAGTTGTGGATCGGGTCCTCGCCGGTGTCCGGGCAGGTGTCCTTGCGCGCGGGACAGCCCTGAGTGGGGGTGGCCTCGGGCGGGGTGTCGTCGACGGAGTCGCCCGGCGGCGCGCAGCCGTTCTCGAAGGTGTGCAGCAGCCCGAGCCAGTGGCCTATCTCGTGCACCCCGGTGTACCCCTTGGAGAAGTCGCGCAGGGCGCCGCCCGGCAGGCTGCGCCAGTCGATCACGACGCCGTCGAGGCTCGGACGGTTCTGGTACCAGTGCGGGTAGGTGGCGTAACCCAGCACCAGCTCGCTGAGCTGGGCCACGTAGAGGTTGAGCGTCTCGGGCCCGCCCTTGCGCAGCCGCTGCTTCATCGCCGCCTCGTTGCCGAGCGGCTCGCGGAACCATGTGGGGTTGTCGGTGTGCGTGACGCCGCGAAGGACGAAGCGGATGCCGGTGTCGACCCCTCCCAGCCGTCCTCCGTACGCGGCGTTGAGCGTCTCGACCTGCGGGCCCAGAGAGGCGTCCGTGGCCCCCATGCGCCCGTCGGTGATCACGTGGATCCACAGGGGCACCGTGACCGTGATGGTGCGCGACCCGGCGCCGTGCGAGGCGCGCAGCCGCCGGCGCATGCCGGAGAGCATGCGGGCGGCCTCGCGGCCGTCGAGCGTGTACGGCTCGGCTCCCCGCATGTCGGGCTTCAGCAGGCCAGGAGACGACGCGCGCCGTCCGGCTCCGTGCGTGCCGGGCCTGGACGGCTTGGACGGCTTGGTTCCCCGCGTGTCAGCCCCCGGTGACCGGGCATGCCCGCACAGGCGCGTGGCGGCGGCGCGCGCCGGGCCGGGCACGCCTGCGAGCGTGAACAGGCACACCAAAGACACGGCCACCGTGCGCCGCACCATGCACTCCCCCGTCGTTCCAGGTCGGAGTGCTGACGCTAGCTTCAGTGGCGCCGATCAGCCGGGAGCAACACTCATTTGCCCTCGCCCGGTTGGCCGCCCAGCGGGAGCCCTTCGTAGATCTCTTTGCACTCGGGGCACACCGGATACTTCTTGGGGTCGCGGCTGGGCACCCACACCTTGCCGCAGAGAGCCCGGATCGGCGTGCCGGTCACCATGCTCTCGGTGATCTTGTTCTTGTCGGCGTAGTGCGAGAACCGCTCGTGGTCCCCCTCGTCGCCATGCGAGAGGTTCGGCCGCACTTCGCTCTCGGGAAGGATCTTCGTGCTCACGACATCCGAGTCTACGTGCGCGCGGGCGCGCTCAGGCGGACGAATCCCTCACTCACGACGGTACGGCCCGCGCGGGAGGCGCGAGCCGTACCGGATGGCACCGGAGCCGGGCCGGGAGAGACGGGTCCGGACGAGCGGTCAGCCCACGTGGACGGGGACATCCTCGGTCTTGCGGCCCGCCTTGACGAACAGCGCCAGGATGGCCGCGAGGACGGCCACCGCGACGGCCACGCCGAAGCCGAAGTGCATGCCGTCGAGGAACGACAGATGCGCGGCCTGCGTGATCGCGTCGGCGACGGGCTTGGCGGCTCCGGGCGGCACGGGGGCCACGCCGAGAGCCACGGCGTCCTTCATCGCGTCGATCTGGGCCCCGGTGGCCGGCATCTTGACGTCGGCGAGGTGGCCGGGCAGGACGTCCGCCACCTTGGCGGTGATCAAGGCCCCGAGCACGGCGGTGCCGAGTGAGCCGCCCACCTGCATGGCGGACTGCTGCATGCCTCCGGCGACGCCGCTGAGCTTCACCGGCGAGTTGCCGACGATGACCTCGGTGGCTCCCACCATGACGGGCGAGAGGCCGAAGGCGAGCAGCGCGAACGGGATCGCGGTGTCGATGTACCCGGCGTCGAGGCCGAGGCGCGAGAGCAGGAACATCGAGGTGGCGGTGATGAGCATGCCCACGGCGATGGGGACCCTCGGGCCGAACTTGCTCAGCGCGACGCCGGCCAGGGGCGAGGCGACGATCATGCCGGCGCTCATCGGGAGCATGCGCATGCCCGACTCCAGCGGGGACAGGCCGTGCACACCCTGGAAGAAGAAGGTGAGGAAGAACATCGCGCCGAACATCGAGAAGGCCATCAGCACCATCAGCACCGTGCCGATGGACACGGAGGCGTTATGGAAGAGGCTGAGCGGCAGCAGCGGCTCGGCCGCCTTGCGCTGCCAGACGACGAAGACGGCGCCCAGCACCACGGCGCCGGCGACGAACGCGATCGTCTTCGCGTCCCCCCAGCCGTAGCCCGGCGCCTTGATGATCGCCCAGACCAGGCAGAACATGGCCCCCGACAGCAGCACCACGCCTGGAATGTCGATCTTGGACAGCGACTCGGCCTTGCTCTCCTTGATCACCCACAGGCCGACGATCAGCGCGACGACGCCGACCGGCACGTTGATGAAGAAGACCGACTGCCAGCTGACGTTCTCCACCAGCAGGCCGCCGACGATGGGGCCGGCGGCGCTCGACACGCCGATCGCCGCGCCCCAGATACCGATCGCCATGTTGAGCCGCTCGGCCGGGAACGCCGCGCGGAGGAGGGCGAGCGCGGCGGGCTGGAGCAGCGCGCCGAACAGGCCCTGGAGCACGCGCAGGGCGATCAGGACGCCGATGGACGAGGTGAGGCCGATGGCCAGCGAGGTGAGGGCGAAGCCCGCGATGCCGACGAGGAAGACCCTCTTGTGCCCGAACAGGTCACCGAGCTTGCCCGCGGTGATGAGGAAGACGGCCAGGGCGAGCAGGTATCCGCTGGTGATCCACTGAAGGTCCGAGAGCGATGCCCCAAGATCCTTGCCGATCACCGGGTTGGCGATGGCGACGACTGTGCCGTCGAGCATTACCATGATCACGCCCAGTGCGACCGCGAGCAGCGTCAGCCACGGATGGCCGTGACCACGTCGGGCCGGCGCGTCTGGGCGCGCGGCCAGCGCTTGTGCCATGGAAAGGTCCCCCCGATTCGATGAGTGGTTAGCACTCGGCAATTTATGTCAGTCCATGACAGATGACAAACTCTTTTATACGACAGATGGTGACTTGTGGCAGAATGTGAAGTGAAAGTTTCGAGGAGGTGTCCGGCATGGGTCTTCGGGAGCGCAAGAAGCACCAGACCCGCCTGGCTCTGATGGACGGCGCCTTCGAGCTGTTCCTGGCCCAGGGATACGAAGCCACCACCGTCGACCAGATCGCCGCCGCGGTCGACGTCTCACCGCGCACGTTCTTCCGCTACTTCGGCAGCAAGGAGGACCTCGCGCTCGACTTCACCGTGGAGTACGAGGAGCTCATCACCGGCGCCCTCGCGGCACGCCCCGAGGACGAGCCCCCGCTGGAGGCCCTCTTCCATGCCTTCCGCGAGTTCATCCACCTGATGGAGAGGAACGCCGAGGAGGACACCGAGCGGTTCCTCAAGCACAGGCAGGTGATCGACGCGAACCCCGCGCTGCTGACCACGAGCTTCGCCCGCATGGCCGAGACCGAGAAGCTGCTCACGGTCGAGATGGCCCGGCGCCAAGGTACCGATCCCGCCACCGACCCGCGTCCCCGCCTGCTCGTGGCCCTCGTCACATCGGCCATCCGCGTCGGCTTCGAGTGCTCCGTCGACGGGGCCACCCACCTCCGCACCCTGGTCGCCAACGTCGAGAGGACCCTGACCCTGGCCGAGCAGGCGCTGCGGCCCGGCTGGGATCAGTTGAGCTTGGGGTCGTCCGGGCAGGTGGCCACGAAGGCCAGCTCGCCGGGCTGACGGCGCAGCACCGACCGCCAGAGGTTCGACGGGCGCGAGTCGAAGGTGTCGCCGGGCTCGGCCTCCACGACGTACCACGAGCCCTCGCGGATCTCGGCCTCCAGCTGGCCCGCCGTCCAGCCCGCGTAGCCGGCGAAGATGCGCATCTGCGTGATCTCGCCCGCCAGGATCTCGGGGGGAGCGTCCAGGTCCACCGTGCCCAGCTTCGAGACCGCCGAGGTGCCCGCGTGCAGCCTTCGCCACCCGAGAGGCTCCTGCCCGCTCGGCACCGAGGCCAGGGCGAGCGCGCTGTCGGTCTGGACCGGGCCTCCCTCGAAGAGCACGGGGGGCCCGCTCACGAGCGAATCCCACGATGGGAGCACCTGGGTCACGGTGACCTCGCTCGGCCGGTTGAGCATGACGCCGAGGGTGCCTCCGTCCTCGTCGTGTTCGAGCACCAGCACGACACCGCGCCGGAAGTTCGGATCGTCCAGCAGTGGCGTCGCCACCAGCAGCCCGCCGACGTAGATCGCCTCCGCCATGCATCCATCATGACGCGTGATGCCCAAACGCGCGCCTGACCCCCGCCAGAGACGCCCTTCACCTCGCGTTATGTTACTCCTGGCGATCAACGGGGAACTCTCCGTGGCAGAGATCACCCTGATGGAGGACCAGTTTGCGGAATCCGCTCCACGCAGAGAGCTGTGAACAGAGGGGAGGGCCCCGATGAGCCGTCTCATACTGGTGGCGCTCATGGCGGTCGGCGCCGCCGTCGGCATCCCCGCGGCCCGCACTTCACACGCCGCGGGCACAGCCGGAGACGGGCGCGACGGGCGCGACGGCGTTGACGCGCGCGTCAACGTCGCCGTCTCCAGGGTCGAATGCCCGGCGAGCAAGGCCAACGTCGTCATGACGGCCCCACGCGACCACGGCACCGTGGAGTACTCCGTCTACCGGGGGAACACCCTCGTGCGCAACGGCCTGCTGTGGCCGGGCGTCGAGCGCACCATCCCCGTCTACGTCGAGCCGCGCTCCACCGAGCGCATCGGGGTCACGCTGGCGGGCCAGGGCACCACCAGGTACCAGGTCTGGTCGCGCTGCGAGACCGGCGAGGAGTCGTACGGCACCTACCGCGAGTCGGTCTACAGCGAGAGCAGCGAGAGCGGCGACAGCGACGAGGAGCGGAGCGCCGATCACCGCGGCAACAGCCTCCGCGCCCACAGGTACAACCCTCTGCTGCGCAGGCAGCCGGTCGGCCACCTGCCCTACACCGGGCCGCCCGCCGACCTGTACGGCAAGATGGCGACCGCCGTGGGCCTGGTGGTCTTCGGCGGCATGCTGTGGTGGGTCGGCATGATCTGGCCGCGCCGCACGCCCGCCGAACCGCTGATGCGCCCGCGCTCGCCGTACGGCCGGCGCCGCTACCCCGAGCTGTAGGGGGCGGCACCCACCGCCACGGGGTCGCTACGCCTCCGTCAGGCCGCGCACCTTGCCGCCCGCGGACTCACGGACGGCCGCCGCGACCGCGCCCGCGACGTCGGGGTGGAAGACGCTCGGGATGATGTAGTTCGGCCCGAGCTCCTCCTCGGACACGACGTTGGCCAGGGCGTTGGCCGCGGCGAGCAGCATGGACTCGGTGACCATGCGCGACTGCGCGTCGAGCAGGCCGCGGAAGACGCCAGGGAAGGCGAGCACGTTGTTGATCTGGTTCGGGTAGTCGGACCGGCCGGTGGCGACCACCGCGGCGTGCTCCCTGGCGTCGTCGGGCGAGACCTCGGGCTCGGGGTTGGCCAGCGCGAAGACCACCGCCTTGTCGGCCATGGTGGCGATGTCGTCGCCGTTGAGGATGCCGGGCGCCGAGACGCCGATGAACACGTCGGCGCCCTTGACCGCGCCCCGCACGTCACCGCCGTACCCCTCGGCGTTGGTGTTCTCGGCGATCCAGCGCAGCGAGTCGTCGAGGTCGTCGCGGCCCATGTGGACCGCGCCCAGGTAGTCGCAGACGATGACGTTGCGCGCTCCCGACGCGAGGAGCAGCCGCAGCACGGCCGTGCCCGCGGCGCCGGCCCCGGCCAGCGTGATCTTCACGTCGGGCAGCGCCTTGCCGACGACGCGCAGCGCGTTCGTCAGGGCCGCCAGCACGCAGATGGCGGTGCCGTGCTGGTCGTCGTGGAAGACGGGGATGTCGAGCAGGTCGCGCAGCCGCCGCTCGATCTCGAAGCACCGCGGCGCCGAGATGTCTTCGAGGTTGATGCCGCCGAAGCCGGGCGCGATGCAGCGGACGACCTCCACGATGGTGTCGACGTCCTGGGTGTCCAGGCAGAGCGGCCAGGCGTCGATGCCCGCGAACCGCTTGAACAGGGCGGCCTTGCCCTCCATGACCGGCAGCGCCGCCGCCGGCCCGATGTTGCCGAGGCCGAGCACGGCGGACCCGTCGGTGACCACCGCGACGGTGTTGCGCTTGATGGTCAGGCGGCGGGCGTCCTCGGGGTTGCGGGCGATGGCCAGCGAGACCCGCGCGACACCTGGCGTGTAGGCCATGGACAGCTCGTCACGGTTGCGCAGCGGGACCTTGGACTGCATCTCGATCTTGCCGCCGAGGTGCATCAGGAAGGTGCGGTCACTGACCTTGTGCAGGATGACGCCGTCGACGGCGTCGAGGCTGTCGACGATCGCCTGGGCATGGTCGGTGTCCTTGGCCGCGCACGTGACGTCGATGCGCAGCTTCTCGTGACCGGCATTGGTCACGTCGAGGGCGGTCACCACGCCGCCGGCGTTCTCTACCGCGTGGGTGAGCTGGCTGACGGCCTTGCCGCCTGCCGGCACCTCCAGACGGACGGTGATCGAGTACGACACGCTCGGCACGGTGGCCACGTCAATCCGCTCCTTTGCGGGTGCTTGTGGTCGCGCTCGCTCGGGTGCTCGATGTCGCGCATCCGGCTCGCCTGCTCCATTCGGGGATATCCATCGTGCCAGACCCGGCCGAGAGCTTCCGCCGTCCTACGCCAGAGGATCACAGTTCAGGCCACGCCCGTGTGCGACCGCGGCTCCCGTGGCCCTGAAGGGGCACGGGAGCGTGAGCGAGCCGCAAGGGGCCCCTGCGTCAGAAGAGGGCGCTGGCGAGACCCCTGCGGGCCTTGGCGACGGAGGGGTCCCCCGCGGGGAGCGCGTCGAACAGGTCGAGCAGGTGGCGGCGCGCGCGGTCGCGGTCGTCGCCCGAGGTGCGGCGGACGAGCTGGACGAGCCGGTCGAACGCCTCGTCGACCCTGCCTCCGAGCATCTCGACGTCGGCCGCCTGGGTCTGCGCCTCGACGTCGGCCGGGCTCTCGGCGGCCCGGCGGAACACGGCGTCGGGGTCGAGGTCCTGGGTGCGGCGCACGAGCCCCACCCCGGCCAGGCCGATCTTGGCGTCGGGGTCGGCGGGGGCACGGGCGAGCAGCCGCTCGTAGGCCGCCGCGGCGGCGTCGAGGTCGCCCTCGTCGATGGCCTTCTCGGCCGCGAGCAGGTCGGGGTCGACGGGCGGCTGGGCCTCCTCGCCGCCCTCGGGCGCCTCCCCCTCGGGCGGGAGGTATTGGGCGAGCGCCTGCAGCAGCTGGTCGAGCCACTGCCGCACCTGCGCCTCGGGGAGCGCGCCCTGGAAGCCCGTCACCGCCTGGCCCTGGAAGACGGCCAGCACGGTCGGGATGCTCTGCACCTGGAGCGCGCCGCTGATCTGGGGGCTCGCGTCGACGTCGACCTTGGCGAGCACCCACCGGCCCGCCGCCTCGGCGGCGAGCTTCTCGAGGATCGGGCTGAGCTGCTTGCATGGCTCGCACCAGGTGGCCCACAGGTCGAGGACCACCGGGACGCGCATGGAGCGCTCGATCACCTCGGTGGCGAAGGTCTCGTCGGTGACGTCGATCACCACGGCACCGCCTGGCGCGGCCGGGGCGCCTCCCGAGGCGGCCTGCGCCGCGGCCGCCTCACGACGTGCCTGGGCTTCCAGTGCCTGCTTGCGCGCGCCGAGGTCCACAGCCCCCTGCAACGATGCCGGTCGAGTGAAGTCCGCTGGGCTCATAGTCCAATCCTGCCGCATCCCGCGCGTGCTCAGGGTCGCGACCGCCTCACACTGAGGTTGGCCCCGATATGTCACGCCTTTATCCCAACTTTTCATGGAACTGTCATGAGACGTGGTTATCCCGAAATATGGGCTCGGCATGCACGAGCTCACATGGAGGTGGGTGTGAAACGCGTCATCGTCGTCTCCGCCGCTGCCGTCGTGATCGCCGCGACAGCGGCGCTCCCGGCGCAGGCCGGCCGAACAACGGCCGAGCCCGCGGCAACGACCCAGTACGTCGTCCTCTACAAGGAAGGCGCCACGGCGGCGAACGCCCAAAAGGCGATCGAGGCAGCGGGTGGCACCGTCGTCAAGGTGAACACGGCCGTCGGCCTCGCCACGGTCACCACCACGAACGCCGGCTTCATCTCAGCGATCAAGGACAACGCCGCCATCGACGGCGTCGCCCACGATCGGGTCATCGGCAGTGCCCCCAAAGCGGCCAGGACCCTTGGCGCCCGGGCGACCGACCAGGCGAAGGCCGTCGAGAAGGAGGGCCGCGAGCGGGGGGCCGTCAAGCACGGCCGCAGCGCCAAGGCGGAGCCGCTCTCGGACCTTCAGTGGGACATGAAGCAGATCCACGCCGACGAGGCCCACAAGTACGAGCAGGGCGACTCGAAGGTGCTGGTCGGCGTCATCGACACCGGCGTCGACGGCTCGCATCCCGACATCGCGCCGAACTTCAACCGGTCCCTCAGCCGGAACTTCACGGTCGACGTCCCCTACGACGCCAACGGCGACGTGGTCGACGGGCCGTGCGAGGAGGAGCCCGACCAGTCCTGCAACGACCCGAGCGACGTGGACGAGAACGGGCACGGCACCCACGTGGCCTCCTCGATCGCCTCGCCGATCAACAAGCTCGGCGTCTCGGGCGTCGCCCCCGGCGTCACCCTCGTGAACCTGCGCGCCGGCCAGGACTCGGGCTACTTCTTCCTGCAGCCCACCGTGGACGCGCTCACCTACGCGGGCGACATCGGCGTCGACGTGGTCAACATGAGCTACTACATCGACCCGTGGCTGTTCAACTGCACCGACAACCCGGCCGACTCTCCCGAGAACCGGCTGGAGCAGGCGACGGTCATCAAGGCCACCCAACGCGCCATGGACTACGCGCATCGGCGCGGTGTCACGATGGTCTCCGCCGCCGGCAACGGCGCCACGGACTACACCAAGACGATCACCGACGCCTCCAGCCCGGACTTCGCGAGCGTGCCGGGCGAGGCACCGTACTCCCGGACCATCCCGCCGAGCTGCGTCTCCATGCCGAGCGAGGGCCAGCACGTGATCTCGGTGTCCTCCACCGGCATCAGCAAGCGCAAGGCGTACTACTCCGACTACGGCAACGGGTACGTCGACGTGGCGTCCCCCGGCGGTGACGCCTACGACACCCCCGGCGGCACCCGCGACATCACCAAGGCCACGCTGTCGGCCTATCCCAAGTCGCTCGCCATCGCCAACGGCGAGATCGACGCGGACGGCAACCCGACCGTGAACTACGTGGTGAAGGACTGTGCGGGCGCCACCTGCGCCTACTACCAGTACCTGCAGGGCACCTCGATGGCCTCGCCCCGCGCGGCCGGCGTCGCGGCGCTGATCGTCAGCAAGTACGGGCACCGCGACGGGCGGGACGGCAAGACGCTCTCCCCCGACCTCGTCGAGGCGATCCTGAAGGGCACTGCCACCAAGACGCCCTGCCCCAACCCGCCCGCCTACACCTACACCCGCACCCTGCCCAGCGGCTCGACCGTCACGGCGACCCACACCTGTGAGGGGACCCTGGCTTCGAACGGCTTCTACGGCAAGGGCATCGTCGACGCCCTGCGCGCCGTACGCCTGTAACCCCGGTCAGCCCGGTTCGAGGGACCCACCTCCCGCGGGGGTGGGTCCCTTCCCATGTGCGGGACCTCGCTATTCGGGGGCGGCCTGGGGCTCGAAGTCTCCGGCGGCCACTCTCATGGTTCGCATGAGGTCGAACATCTCGGCGCGGTCGGCCTCGCCGTACATCGTCATGCAGAAGTCGGCGGCCATGAGGTCGGCGGTCGCCCGCCTCACCACCTCGCGACCCTTGTCGGTGATCTCGGCGAGCACCCCCCGCCCGTCCTTGGGATTGCGCATGCGGCGGACGAGCCCCGCGCGCTCCAGGCGGTCGACGGTGTTGGTCACGCTCGTGGGATGCACCATGAGCCGCTCGCCGATGCGCGACAGGGCCAGCGCGCCCGTACGGCTGAACGTCAGCAGCACCAGCGCCTCATAGCGCGCGAACGTCAAGTCATGCGGTCTGAGCAGCGTGTCCAGTTGCCCGAGAAGGATCTGGTGCGCTCTCATGATCGATGTGACGGCCGCCATGGCGGATGACGGCCCGAAACGGACACGCCACGTTTCGGCGGCGCGCTCAATGGGGTCGAACGGCAAGTTAAGCGGCTTCGGTACACCGATGGACACAACGCTACGCTAGCGCCTGCCCCGAGCACTGACGCAGGGTGACTAAGTCTCATGGGTTACCCAAGAAGCGGGACGACAAACATCACGCTCCGTTATGGTGTTCATGTCAAGAGGTGAGGCGCGGCAAAGCCCGGTCCAAAGCATGGGGAAAGCCACGGCCTACGACGCGAGTCGCGGCTATGCGATTCCGTGGCGTGTACGGCGTGGCGGGTTGGATCGGGCACGGGAGCCAGGGGGCCGGCACCGGTGCCGACAGCGCCGCTCATCCAGGCACGGGGGGTCCTAAATGAAGATCATTAGTGCAGCATCACGGGCGGCGTGGCCGTATTTCCGGTCCACGCGGGGCCGTGCTTGAGCAGAGGGGCGTTTCACGCGAGGAGCTGAAGCACAGCGCGCTGGTAGCGGTAGGAATACTGCTCGCGCTGGGCCTGCTCGCCGCGTGGAGCGTCCTTGTTCCGGGCATTTCCGCATGGGAGAACATCGTCGTCGCGGTCATCGGCTCGCTCCGGCTGACCGGTCCCGTCGCCGCCGCGTTCGCCGCGTGGGTGGCCGTGCGCAAGCGGCGCGCGTTGCGCGGCCGGCTGCTCGGCACCTGGCAGGTGCTGAGAGCCCCGCTGGCGATCCTCGTGGTCGTCGTGGGCGCCTTCGGCGCGACCGTCACCCTGCTGGCGATGAAGGCCGTCCTGACCGAGCAGGCGGGCCACCTGGCGCCCACCGGCCTCGCCGTGGGCGCCGCGGGTCTGGCCCTCTACGCGGTGATCGGGTGGGTCACGGGCTGGGCCCTGCCCTGGGCGGTCACGCCGCTGCTCGCGGGAGTCGCCAGCTACGGGGTGTTCACGTCGCTGGCCGGTGGCTCGACCTGGGCGGGCAGGCTGGCGCCGAGCACGTCCGAGCCGTACGACCCCTTCGAAGGACTGAGCCCGGTCGCGTTCGAGAACCAGACACTCTGGCTCCTCGGCGTCACGGCCGCCGTCCTGCTCACCTGGACGGCGATCGTCACCCGGCGCGCCCTCGCGCTCGCCGGGGCGGTGCTGGCGGTCCTCGTGGCGGGCACGGGCATGGCCAGGCTGCTGAGCGAGCCGCAGGCCGTCGCCGCCACCGAGCCGATGGTCTACAGCTGCCAGGAGTGGCCGATCACGGTCTGCGTGCATCCGGGGATGCGCAGCGGGCTCACCGAGCTGGGCGCCACGTTCACCACGATCGCCGCCCGCCTGACCGGCACGCCCGGCGCGTTCGCCCGCGTCGAGCAGCGCCCGCGTGCCGACGACGGCGTGCCCGGCCCCGGTGTGGTGCCCATCCACGTCGACGACCTCACGCCGGGGTTCGCCTCGCGGGCCGCCGCGGAGTTCGTGGAGCGGCTCGCGAGCCCCTGCGGCGAGGGCCCGGCGGGGGGCTACCGCGCCATCGTGACGGCCTGGCTGCGCGGGGAGCCGCTGCCCAGCGGCCCGCTGCCCGGGCACCAGGCCGCGGCGGCGTGGTTCTCGGCGCTGACCGAGAGCCAGCGCCGTGACTGGCTGCGCATGTTCTACACCGACTTCGCCACCTGCCGGCTGAAGGCGTCGCACTTCGGCGGAGTGACGACCCAGCCGGTTCCCCGTCCCATGACCCGGGGAAACGCCGGACCGGTGACTCCCGCGCCCGGCGACGAGACGAGCACGCGTTACCCCGGCCAGTCCCCCGTCCCCGGCTCGCCCTACCCCACCATGCCCAACCCCTCCGCGCCTTCCGTCCCGTCCGATTCGAGCACGTACGGTTCCGGGGACGGCTCGGGCCCCGTGGTGAGCCCCGCGCCGGGGGGCGCGGAGGCGGGCTCATCACAGGCCGGTTCCCTCCCGCAGCGCGGCTGGAGCATGCGCCACGGGCACGGGCGAGTCCTTCACCACCGGCACGCGCGTCGCCCGGGGCACGGTGCGAGCACCGACACCGGCGCGGCGACCGGCTGGGCCTGGCGCCGACATCACAGAGGGCCTGCTCTCTGGTGCCCCACGGACCCCCGTTCCCGGACATGATGTGAGAACACGCTCATCTCGGGAAGGAGAGTGGCCGTGAACCGCCAGACGTCGACCCCCCAGACGGCGGCTGCCGCGGAACCGGCTGAGCGCCGGTCCCGACGCGGCTGGCGCTACCTCGCGGGCTTTCTCACACTGCTGGTCCTCCTCTTCGTGGGCGCGAGGCTGACCTGGTCGTATCTCAACCCCTTCGGCGAGACGACGATCGACCGCAGCCAGCCGGTGCTCCTCCAGTCGATCCAGAACATGAGCCGCTTCCAGGCCGCCAGCGGCAACTTCCAGGTCATCGTCGACCTGGAGAAGGACGCCGCCTTCCTGCCGGACGCCATCAAGGGCTCGCGCACCCTGTTCGTCGGCGCCGGCAGCGTGGACGCGTACGTCGACTTCTCCGCGATGGGCAAGGACGCGCTCACCGTCTCGCCCGACCGCACCGAGGTCACCGTACGGCTGCCGCGCGCCCAACTGGAGAAGACCAACCTCGACAACAAGAAGTCCTACGTGTACGCCCAGGAGCGCGGCATCCTTGACCGCGTGCAGGGCATGCTGTCGAACTCCCCGCAGAACCAGCAGGAGCTCTACGTCCTGGCCGAGCAGAAGATCGCCGAAGCCGCGTGGGCCAGCGACCTCCGCAACCGCGCCGACCAGAACACCAAGCTCATGCTCGAAGGCATGCTCAAGTCCCTCGGCTTCAAGAAGGTGACCATCAAGTACGCCGACGAGCCCTGAGGCCGAACTCCAGGGATCAGCTGCACCCGTGACCTGGGCGACATCCACCCAGACCAGCGGATCGCGGAGAAGGCCAGTAAAGCGGACTCTTCAGATGCGACGGAAGGAAAACCCGAGGGATCGTCGCACCGCCCTTGCCAAGGTGTCGGTGATGTGCGGCACACTCGACTTCATGTCTCCCCCTGCGACACTCTCGATCGGCGACTGCATCCGCGAGCGACGCCAGCAGGCGCATCTGTCTCTGCGCCAACTGGCGGACGCGTCAGGCATCTCGAATCCCTATCTCAGCCAGATCGAACGCGGGCAGCGTACGCCGAGCGCAGAGGTCGTCGGCCAGATCGCCAGGGGGCTCGGAATCACGGCGGGAAGTCTGCTCACAATGACTGCAGGGAATAGCGACGGCAATCACAGTTCTGACGTTTTGACCGCCATTCGTGCGGACTCACTGCTTGACGAGCGTCAACGGCAAATCTTGATTGAGGTCTACACGTCCTTCTGTCGAGTGAGTCTCTCACGGACGGGTGCTGACTCGAACGCCACGCACGTCGCCCCATCCATGGCGCGTTGGGAGGGGGAGACCCTGTTCGACGTGGAGGAGTTCTACCCTTCCGACGTAATCGACGGTGAGGCAGAGACCGGCGCGGAAGTCACTTCCGGGTTTGAAGGAGAGTCCTTTGGAAACCTCGATGTTGAGTCCCCTGGTCTCAAGGAGTTCCTGGAGGCGCTCTCCTCCCGGTAGCCCAGCTCCCTTAGAAGGAGCGACGGCGCCTGCCATATCTGCACATGTAGTGACTTTTGAAGCCGTTGGAGCCGACCGGAGTCCTTGATCTGTGGCGCAGTTGAGATCTCAAAGTCTACCCATCGGACGGGAGAGGCTCCAAAATTGTCAGGACGCCCTGCTAGATATGCAGCCTCGACGTGAGACACGTCTATCAAGGAGGTAGCAATGCTGTTCACCACCGTGCTCGGTGAACTGCGCGGGGCGCCGACTCGCGAGGCTCGTGCCGCTCAGGCGGTTACCTGGGCTAGGGCCTGTTTCCTGGATCAGACGCGGAGCCATATGACCAAGGCAGCGACTGTGACGGTCCCGAGGTAGATGTAGGCGCGCTTGTCATACCGAGTGGCCACGGCCCGGAAGTTCTTCAGCCGGTTGATCGCCCGCTCGACAACGTTGCGTTTCTTGTAACGCTCGGTGTCAAACCCGGCCGGACGCCCGCCGGCCGAGCCGCGCCTACGCCGGTTGGCCCGCTGATCACGCGGTTCTGGGATGGTATGGCGGATCTTACGGCGGCGCAGGTAACGGCGGTTGGCGCGGGAACTGTAGGCATTGTCGGCACTCACGCTGTCAGGTCGGGTACGCGGCCGACCCGGACCGATACGCGGGATGCAAATCGCCTCCAGCACCGGCCGAAACTGCGGACTGTCCCCGTGCTGCCCAGGGGTTATCAACATCGACAGCGGACGGCACCGCCCATCGGCGGACAGGTGAATCTTGGTGGAGAACCCACCCCGCGAGCGTCCTAAGCACTCACCTGCCTGACCACCTCCTCCAACTGGACGCGCAGACCCCGCCACACCGGATCGCCCCGCTTTGTCCCGGCCGGTCCCCCCTTTAACGCGGAAACCGGCGGTGGTGTACGCGGCGCACCAGCCGCGTGCTGGTGCGCCCGCGTGATCGTGGAATCCACCGACACATCCCAATCCACCCGGCCCGCAGCGTCCTCGGCCGCCTGGACCACGGCCAGCAGCCGCTCCCACGTACCATCCGCCGACCAGCGGCGATGCCGCTTGCAGACCGTCACCCACGACCCGAACCGCTCAGGAAGATCGCGCCACGGTACCCCCGTACGCACCCGGTAGAACACCCCATTGAGCACCATCCGGTGATCATTCCACCGGCCTCCGCGTGCCCCGCCCGGCGGTAACAGCGGCTCCAGCCGCTCACACTCCGCGTTCGTCAGATCACCACGACCCATAAACTAAGCGTCACCAACCCGACGCATCCTGTCAGGAGATCTAAGAAACAGCTCCTAACCCTAAATGGAGCCGACGAGGAACCACTGCTGGCCCTCGCCCGGGGATTCAACCGGGCCGGCCGTGCTCCGCTGGACCTCGGGCCTGATGGTCGCACTGGACACCGCCATGGGAGAGCCCCTCACCACGGCCGAGCCGGTCGTCGTCACCCGGCTGCCGCAGCAGGTGTTGAACCAGGAAGGTCGGGATGGCTGCGACGCCCCTGAGGAAGATCAAGGAGATGCGTATGATCGCCGCCGGGCAGCGGTCAGATGTCGTCAGGCAGAAGCCGGAAGGACTCGTGGCTGGTGATTGGACGTAGGGCACGGAAATGCCTGCGGTCCAGGGTGAAGACGGTGTCCGTACAGAACTCCGCGGCCAAGGCTGCGTTCATCGCGTCGGTGAGCCCGATGTTCATCGTCTTGTAGCGAACCATGAGGGCGCGAGCGGTACGCAGATGCGGGGAGACCTCGGGAACTTCGTATCTCTTCACATCGATCTTGTCCATGATGTGGTCGAGAACGGCGATCGCGGCCTGCGGACCGGCTGCACTGGTGATCAGATAGTCGAGTTCGGCGAGCACCAAGGGAGAGATCACCAGGTGCCCGATGGTCCCGCGAGCCTTGACACACGCCGCATGCTCGGTGTCCCCGCGATTGAACACCGCGAGAAGAGCCGACGTGTCGGCGATGGCGACGGGCGCTGTCACAGACCGAACCCCTCGGCTAGCAACGCGTCGGTCCGGGCCGAGAGATCGGCCGGGCCGTCGAACGTTGGCAGATCGTCCTGATCGCCCATGGGGTCGGTCGGGTAGGGAAGAGGCGGCTCGGCCCTGTCTGCGGGCACCAGTGTGGCGATGTGCCGTCCGTTCTTCGTCACGGCTATTGTCTCTCCATGTTCGGCGGCCGCGAGAATGCGCGCCGACTGCTGATTGAACTCACGCGCGGTCGTCTCCATACTCCGATGGTACTACCCATGTAGTACATCGGCGATGACGCTCTCATGGCGGAAAGCCGTACTCTCCATGGAGGCGGACAAAGTAGGCCAACGTGAGGACCTGCCGGCGTTCCAGCCCGGTCGCGGCGCGCTGGAACAGGACGACCTCCTCCTGCCCGCCCGGTCCGACGGGCTGTACGAGACGGCCCCCGAGCCGGAGCTGTTTGACCAGCGGCGGGGGGACCTCGGGGAAGGCGGCCGACACGATGATGGCATCGTAGGGAGCGTGGTCCGGCAGTCCGCGGCTGCCGTCCCCGACCAGCAACTCGACATTGTCGACACCTTGCCGGGCGAGATTCCGCCGCACCTGCTCCACCAGATCCGGCCATCGCTCGATGCTCACGACATCGGCGGCCAGGCGAGCGAGCAGCCCGGTCTGGTAGCCGAGGCCGGTGCCGATCTCGAGCACGTGCTCGTCCCCTGCGAGACCGAGGCCTTCGATCATCATTGCTGACAACGAAGGCTGCGTGGTCACCTGCCGGTGCCCGATCGGGATGGGCTCGTCATGGTAGGCGACGCCGGCGTGATCTGCGGGCACGAATGCCGCTCGTGGCGTCGAACGCACGGCCTCGATCAGACGCTCATCGTGGATGCCTGCCGCCCGGACGGCGCTGACGAGATCTTCGGGAGAGGCGTCTCCGGTCACGGCGCCTACGCTCTCCGGAGAGCGAGCGTGCCGTCCGGCTCCAGGTCGACTCGTGACCCGAAGTCACGGCTGACCCTGTCGAGAACCGCCTGAAGCCACTCGGACTCTTCACGGGAGGCGTGCTGGAGACGCAGCCGACGAGCCCGCATGGGCGTCATCCGGAGACCGGCCAGCTTCCCGGACCCCGGCTCCAGCGAGACGAAGTACATCAGCCGCAGGTCGTCCCGGTACTCCTCGTAGCCGGTGATGCCCTCGTAGTCGTCGACGAGGTCGCCGCAGCCGTAGAGGATGAGCCTGTCGCGGTACACCTCGATGGGCCGGGGATGGTGGGAAGAGTGCCCGTGCACGACGTCGACACCACCATCGACCAGCCCGTGGGCAAGACGCGTCTGGCTTCGGGAAACGTCGTAGCCCCAGTTGGAGCCCCAGTGGATGGATGCGACCGCGACGTCACCAGGGCGCTTCACCTGCCGCACGCGCTCGGCCACCTCGGTCGTGCCGGTTTCCGGCGGCTCGGGGAGGAAATCAACCCCGGCTCGTTCTGGGGTCGCCGCCCACGACGGCGGAACGCCGCTGGACGCCATCCCCCAGGAGAAGACCAGGACCCGCCCGCCACCGTCGACCGTGACGACCGCGGGCCGCCGCGCCTCGCTCAGCTGCCGACCGGCCCCCACCGCCCGTAGCCCGGCACCGGCCAGGGCGTCGAGCGTTTCCGCGAGGCCCCGGCGGCCGAAGTCGAGCACGTGGTTGTTCGCCAGTACGCAGGCATCGGGGCGGGCGGCGGCCAAGCAGGGAAGGTTGGCTGGGTTCATCCGGTAGTGCACGGCTTTCCGCGGTGCGAACTCGTCGCTTCGCGTGACGCTCGTCTCCAGGTTCACCACCCGGACATCCGGCGCGGCCTCCTCCAGCGTCCGCAGGGCGTCACCCCACGGCCAGAAGAAGCCGGCCGGACGAGGAATCGGACCGTGCGCCGCCTCCGCCAGCGTGACGTAGTCAAGGGCGTCCTGGACGCAGGGCTCCCGCAGTGCCCGATCGCCGGGGTGCGGAAGGATCTGGTCGACTCCCCGGCCGAGCATGACGTCACCGCAGAGGAACAACGTCACCGGATCGGCGCGCATCTCTCCATGCTAGGCGAGCCCCGGCAACGGCACCTCGGCAGATCAGGCGCGCCTGTGGGCACCGCGGTCGTGGACGATGGTGTAGGTGCTGCGCAACGCCTCCATCGACGCGTCGTAGGAGGCCTGGGCGACGCCCGTGAACAGGCAGTCGACCACCATGAGCTGGGCGATGCGGCTGCCGAGCGCGCCGGAGCGGAACCTGGTCTCCCGCGCGGCGGTGGTGAGCACGATGTCGGCCGTCGCGGCGAGCGGTGACTCGCGGAAGTTCGTGATGGCGATCGTCGCGGCGCCGGCCTTGCGGGCGATCGCGAGGAACTCGACGGTGTCGACGGTCGCGCCGGTGTGCGAGATGGCGATGGCGACACAGGCGTCGTCGAGGGTGGCCGCGGAGGTCCAGGCCGAGTGCGGGTCACGCCAGTTGATGGCCGTCCGGCCGATGCGGGTGAGTTTCTGCTGGAGGTCGAGCCCGACGAAGGAGCTCGCGCCGACGCCGAAGCTGTCGAGGCGGCGGGCCGAGAGCACGAGCGCGACGGCACGGCCGAGCGCTTCGGTGTCGAGCGTGCGGGCGGTGTCGGCGATGGAGAGCGTCTCGTTCATCGCCACCTTGGCGACGATCTCGTCCAGCGTGTCGTCGCGGTCGATGTCGCCGGACATCTCGGAGATGTTCGATGTCGTGAGCTCTTCCCGCGTCACCTCCCGGGTCAGGTCGATCCGGAAGTCCTTGTAGTGGGCGTAGCCCATGCGCTGGTAGAAGCGCACGACCGAGGTGGTCGAGGTGCCGCACCGGGCGGCGAGCTCCGCGATCGACAGGTTGGCGGCCTCCGCCGGGTTGTCGAGGAAGACCTGCGCCAGGCGCTTCTCCGATGGCCGTAACCCGGGTAAGGCCGCCCGGATCCGTACCAGGACCACCCCCGAGTCCGTGTGACCGGCCCCGCCTGCACTCATCCCGACTCCCTCGCCCCAGCGTTGTCCGGTCATCACGGCAATAAAATTACACAAACCAAACCAACGCGTGTACTTTTATGCCCTACTTGGACCACGGATGCTTCCTCGGTGACCGCGCGGCTGCTCAGCGCGCCGGCAGAGCAGCATCGAATGTCACTGAGGAGACCATATGTGGCACAGATCACGGATGACCCGTGGCGCCCTCCTGGCGATCGGGGTCGCCACGGCGGCGTCCGCCGCGCTCACCGGGTGCTCGTCCTCGACGCCGGCAGCGAAGCCCGGCGCCGCGGGCGGAACCGGCGGCAGCCTCGTGGTGGGCGTGACGTCCGACCCCGACACGCTCTTTCCCTGGAAGGCCACGCAGTTCCAGGCGGTGAACGTCCTGCAGAACATCTATGGCACCCTCACCGAGTTCGACAAGGACCTCAACGTCGTACCGGGGCTGGCCACGTCGTGGGAGACGTCGAAGGACGGCCGCACGCTGACCTTCGCTCTGCGTGACGGCGTCACCTTCAGCGACGGCAGCGCCTTCGACTCCAAGGACGTCAAGTCCTCACTCGACAAGATCAAGGACGAGGCCACCGCCGCCGTCGCGAGCGCCTCGCTGGCCTCGGTCACCTCGGTCGACGCGCCCGACCCGAAGACCGTGGTGCTGCACCTCAGCACGCCGGACGCGGCCCTGCCGTCGAACCTCGCCGTGGTCAACATGGCCATGCTCTCCTCGGACGACACCGAGGCGTCGCTCAACACGACCCCCGACGGCACCGGGCCGTTCGTCCTGAAGAACCGGGTCGCGGGCCAGTCGCTCAACCTCGTCAAGAACGAGAAGTACTGGGGCGACGAGAAGCCGAAGCTGGCCGGCGTCGAGTTCCGCGTGATCCCCGACGAGTCCTCCATCGTCTCCGCGATGCAGTCGGGCAACGTGCAGCTCGCGGTCTTCGACGACCCGCTCGTGGCCAAGACCGCGGCGGCGGCGCAGCTCACGGTGGCCAAGACCCCGCAGCTGAGCTACCACGTCCTGCAGCTCAACGCGCGCCGCGGCGACCTCACCGACGTCAACGTGCGCCTCGCCGTCCAGTGCGCGGTCGACCGCAAGCAGGTGCTCGACACCGCCGCCCTCGGCGAGGGCACGGTGACCGGGCCCATCACGGCGCCCGCCTTCAAGTCGAACCCCGACCAGCGTCCCTGCCCCACACGCGATCCCGGCAAGGCCGCCGAGTACCTCGGCAAGGCCGGGAAGAGCTCCGGGGTGACGATCAAGACGATCGTCTCCCAGGGCGAGTACTCGACGTCGGTCAACGAGGCCCAGAGCCTCAAGGCGCAGCTGGCCGAGGCCAAGATCAACCTCGACCTCGAGGTGCTGGAGTCCGGCGCGTACGTAGACCGCTGGGTGGCCGGCGACTTCGACGCGGCCGTCGCCCTGAACGGCGGACGCCCCGACCCCGACGGCATGTACAGCCGCTACTTCACCAGCAAGGGAAACCTCAACAAGGTGACCGGCTACAGCTCGCCGGAGCTCGACAAGCTCTTCGCCGAGGGCAAGGCGGCGACCGATCAGGGCGAGCGCAAGGCGATCTACGACAAGGTGTCCACGGAGCTCGAGAACAACGCGCCGTGGGTCTGGCTGTTCACGGGCTACACCTACACCGCGACCACCTCCCAGGTACAGGGCTTCACCCCGATGGCGAACGGTTCCCTCCAGTACCTGCGCACCACGGCCGTCAACTAGCCGCCTTCCTGGGGTGCCCCCGTGGCACCCCACCAGGGGCGAGGACCCAGGCATATGCTGCAGACACTCATCCGCAACCGCGTCGCGCGGCGCGCGGCGAGCATGATCGGCACACTCCTCGGCGTGGCCGTCTTCGTGTTCGTCATGCTCCGCGCGATACCCGGCAACCAGATCACCGCGGGGCTCGGCACGGAGGCCGCGGCGCTGTCCCCGGCCCAGCAGGAGGCCCTCCAGCGCTACTACGGTCTCGACCAGCCGCTGTTCACGCAGTTCTTCTCCTGGCTCGGCAACCTCTTCACCGGCAACCTCGGCTACTCGGCGCGCGCCCAGCAGAGCGTGCTCGACCTCACCCTGCATTCCTTGCCGGTCACCTTCGAGCTGGCCGTGCTATCGATCATCCTCGCCCTGCTGGTCGGCGTCCCGCTCGGCATGCTGGCGGCCTCGAAACCCGACTCCCCCAGGGACGCCGTGGGCCAGTTCGTCAGCCTCGCCGGCCTCTCGATCCCGGCCTTCCTTCTCGCGACGACCCTGCTGTCCGTCTTCGCGTCCTCGTTCGGCTTCAACCCGAACGGCCAGGGGTACGCGACCCTCTTCTCCGATCCCCTGCTCAACCTGCGGCAGATGCTCATGCCCGCGCTCGTGCTGGGGTTCGGCATCGCGGCGCCCATCCTGCGCACCACGCGGACCGCCGTTCTCGAGGTCCGTTCGGACGACTTCGTCCGCACCGCGCGTGCCAAGGGCGTCCCGGCGCGACGCCTGCAGACCAAGCACGTTCTCGGCAACGCGCTCGTCCCGATCGTCACGATGACCGGCCTGCAGTTCGGCTACCTGCTGGGCGGGGCCGTCGTCGTCGAGCAGATCTTCTCGGTCCCCGGCATCGGCCGGCAGGTCCTGCTCGGCATCCAGCAGAAGGAGTACGCGGTCGTCCAGAGCACGGTCCTGGTCATCGCGCTGACGTTCGTCATCGTCAACCTGCTGACCGACGTCCTCTACCGCGTCATCGACCCCAGGGTGAGAGCCCGATGACCGATATCGCGCAGACCGCGCAGATTCCGCCGGGCGCACACAGGGGTGCCCACCGTTGCCGGGGCCTGCTGAGGAGCCCGAGCGGCCTCGCCGGCCTCGTCATCGTCGTGGTGCTGGCGATCGTCTCGCTGCTGTCCTTCTTCCACGCGCTCCCCTACGACCCGATCGCCCAGAACCCGCCCGCGCGTCTCCTGCCTCCGTCGCACGAGCACCTGCTCGGCACCGACCAGTTCGGCCGCGACATCTTCTCCCGCGTCGCGGCGGGCGCCGCGAGCTCGGCGCTCATCTCGGTCGTCGCCGTGGCCTTCTCCGCGGTCATCGGCACCATGGGAGGGCTCGTCGCCGGCTTCTACCGCGGCTTCGCCGACGGCGTCATCGGCGGGGTGACGAACGTGCTGTTCGCCTTCCCACCGCTGCTGCTGGCGCTGTCGCTCGCATCGGTGTTCGACCGCAACCGGTTCACGGTGGCCGTCGCGATCGCGATCGTCTACGTGCCCATCTTCATCCGCGTCACCCGCGGCCCCGTTCTCTCCCTGCGGGAGATCGAGTACGTGAAGGCGGCCACGAGCACCGGTCAGAGCCGGGTAATGATCATGATGCGGCACGTGCTGCCGAACATCACCTCGATCGTCATCATCCAGGTGGCCCTATCCCTGTCCTGGGCGGTTCTCACCGAGGCGTCCCTGAGCTTCCTCGGCCTCGGCACACCTCCGCCCTCGCCGTCGCTCGGGTCGATGATCTTCGAGGCCCGCACCCTGGTCTCCATCGCTCCGTGGACGATGATCGCGCCCGGAGCCGTCGTCGTGCTGCTCGTCGTCGGGCTCAACCTCCTCGGCGACGGCCTGCGCGACACTCTCGATCCGAGAAACCGAGGAAAGCGTTGATCGTGAACTCTTCCGAATTCGCCCGGCTCGGTGATCTCACGACAGAGGCCACCGACCCCCGGTACACGGAAATCGACACAATGACGGTGGCCGAGCTCGCGGCGGCCATGAACGAGGCCGACACCACGGTGCCCGGCGCGATCGCCCGGGCGCTCCCCCAGATCACGAGCGCGATCGAGACCGCGACGGACCGGATGAAGGCCGGTGGACGCCTCATCTACGTCGGCGCGGGAACCCCCGGGCGGCTCGGGGTGCTCGACGCCTCGGAGTGCCCACCCACCTATGGCACCCCGCCGGAGCAGGTCTTCGGCATCATGGCGGGCGGCCACAGCGCGATCGTCTCCCCGTCGGAGGGGGCCGAGGACGACACGGACGCCGCGGTCGCCGCGATCGAGGCCGCCGGCGTCGGCTCGCTCGACACCGTGGTCGGAATCACCTCAAGCGGACGCACCCCGTTCGTCCTCTCGGCGATCCGGCGGGCGCGGGAGCGCGGGGCGTTGACCGTGGGGCTCTCGTGCAACGCCGGGAGCCCGCTGAGTGAGGCGGCCGAGCACGCGATCGAGGTGATCGTGGGGCCGGAGGTGGTGAGCGGCTCCACCCGGCTCAAGGCAGGCACCGCGCAGAAGCTCGTGCTCAACATGTTCTCGACGATCGTCATGGTTCAGCTGGGCAAGACGTACGGCAACCTGATGGTCGACGTCAAGGCCACCAACGAGAAGCTGCGCGAGCGGGCGATCCGCATCATGCGCACGATCACCGGCGCCAGGCGGGACGAGGCGATCAGGACCCTCGACAGAAACGACTACAACGTGAAACAGGCGATCGTGGCCTTCCGCCTCGGCCTCACCCCCCAGGAGGCCATGGCACGCCTCATCGAGAGCAGCGGCCGGCTCCGGGTCGCGCTCGGAGAGCAGTCATGAGAATCCTCGGCATGATCTCCGGCACCTCGCACGACGGCATCGACGCGGCCCTGGTCGACTTCGACGGCTCCGGCGGCACGCTCAGCGGAGTGGTGGAGTACACCGCGAGCACGCCCTACCCGGCCGGACTCCGCGCCCGCCTCATCGAGGCGCTCCCCCCTGCGGCGACCACCCTCGCCGAGATGTGCGAGCTCGACACCCTCATCGGCCAGAGCTTCGCCGAGGTCGCGGCCACGGCGATCGCGGAAGCCGGTGCGGTCGACCTCATCGTCTCGCACGGCCAGACCGTGTTCCACTGGGTGGACGGCGCGCACGCCCTTGGCACCCTGCAGATAGGCCAGCCCGCCTGGATCGCCGAGCGTACGGGCACGCCGGTGCTCTCCGACGTGCGTGTCCGCGACATCACGGCCGGCGGCCACGGCGCTCCTCTCGTCTCCCTGCTCGACGCTCTCCTGCTCGCGGGCCACGAGGGCACCGCCGCCGCGCTCAACCTGGGCGGCATCGCCAACATGACGCTGATGCGCGGCGCGGGTGACCTCATCGCCTACGACATCGGCCCGGCGAACGCGCTGATCGACGCCGTCGTGGTGAGCGACGGGCTCAGCGAGCGGGGATTCGACGAGGACGGGCGGATCGCCGCCTCCGGGACGGTCGACGAGCGCCTTCTCGGGGTCCTGCTCGACGACCCCTACTACCGGTGGCCCGCCCCGAAGAGCACGGGCAAGGAGCACTTCCACCTGGCCTATGTCGAGGACGCGATGGCGAAGGCCGGCAGCCGGCCCGGGGCGGCCGACCTCGTGGCGACCCTCACCGAGCTCACCGTTCGCACGGTCGCGAGGGATCTGGCCGCGGGTGGCGTGGACCTCGTCATCGCCTCCGGTGGCGGGTGCCGCAACCCCGTGCTGATGGACGGCCTGCGCCGCGCCCTGCCGGGCGTGACCATCGGGCTCTCCGACGAGTACGGCGCTCCCGCCGACGACAAGGAGGCGATCGCCTTCGCCCTCATCGGCTGGCACACCGCGCACGGCCTGCCGGGAACCGTGCCGGCGGGCACGGGAGCCCGCGCCGCCCGCGTCCTCGGCACCCTCACGCCGGGAGCGGGGCCGCTCGTCCTTCCCGCCCCGGCCACCGAGGCTCCTCGCGCGCTCACACTGACCCGGCGGCACGCCGAGCAGGACGCGATGCCCCCCACCCTCCGCCTGGCGACACGTGATGATCTCGATGGAATCGTCGAGGTCTTCCTCTCGTGCTGGCACGACAGCTACGCGCGGGTCCTGCCCGCGCGCCTGGTCGCGAGCATGACGCGGGATCGGGCGCGGGCGCTCTGGACCAGGGTGCTGGAGGAACCGGGGCGGGCCGAGGTCGTCGTCGCCCTCGGCCACCGGGGCGGCACCTCCTCGGTGCTCGGCGTGACGCGGTACGTACGCCAGGACGACGGCGACGGCATGGTGCACTCGCTCTACGTGGACCCGGGCGTCCAGGGCAGGGGGCTCGGCGCCGGTCTACTGCGGGCGGCGGAGTCCGCGCTCTCGGCCGCCGGCGCCTCGCGGGCGTTGCTGTGGGTGTTCCGCGACAACGAGCCCTCGGTCGGCTTCTACCGTCGCCAGGGCTGGGTGCCGGACGGCGGGTCCCGCACCACGGCCGAGTTCGGCGAGCCCGAGATCCGCCTGGTGAAGCAACACCCGGCGAGCCCGGCGCGGGACGTGGAGGAGTGTCAGGGATGAACGCCCTCGCCTCGGCCGCGGAGCGCCTCGTCTCGGCTCCCCCCGGCGGACCGGCCGCCCCACACGACCTGCGTCCGCCCCCAGGCGTCGCCCTGGCGGCGCGGACCCCGTGGTTCGACGCGACCGCGTGCGCCGGTCACCGCACCGTCCGCTGGCAGGACGGCGTGCGCGAGGGCGAGGATCCCCTGACGATCGGCACGCACCACGATCTCGCCTCGGTGACCAAGGTCGTCGGCACCACGACGGCGCTCATGCGCCTGGTGTCCGACCGGATCGTCGACCTGGACACGGAGGTGAACCGCTACCTTCCCGGCTTCCACGGCGGCGGGAAGGAGAGCGTCACCGTACGCGATCTGCTCCTGCACCGCGGGGGACTGTGGGAGTGGCACCCCCTCTACATCGCGGCCGACGGCCCGGAGGAGGCCCACCGCGTCGCCGAGGAGCTGCCCCTGCGCTACCAGCCGCGTGCGGAGCGCCACTACTCCGACCTCGGTTTCATCCTGCTGGGGCGCGTCATCACCTCCGTCACCGGTCTCGGCCTCCAACAGGCGGTGTCCGACCTCGTGACCGGGCCGCTCGGCCTCGACGCGACCCGATACGCGCGACCGGCGGGCGAACCCGTGGCGACGGGGGCACGCGACGACCGGATCGAGATCGCCATGCTCGACTCGGGGCTGCCGTACCCCGTGCCCCATCGCAGCGGCGACTTCGCCGGCTGGCGCCGCGGGCCCGTGCACGGGCAGGTCGCCGACGGCAACGCCTACCACGCCTTCGGCGGGGTCTCGGGCCACGCCGGGCTCTTCTCCACGGTCCCCGATCTGCTGCGTTTCGCGACCGCGCTCGCCGGCTACCGCGAGCACGACACGCTCGTACGGCCCGAGGTCGCGCGGGAGTTCTTCGCCGCGGGCCCCGACGAGGCCCAGGCGCTCGGTTTCCGCAGGTACCGGCTGGAACTCGGCGGCGAGACCCTCACGGTGCTCGGCCATCCCGGCCATGTCGGATGCGCCGTCGGCTTCGTACCCGATCGCGGCGTCGCCCTCGCCCTGGCGAGCAACCGCCTGCTGGTCGAGGGAACCCCCGTACCCGGCGAGGCGCTCTGGCATGAACTGCTGAAGGCCACCGCGACAGAGATCGAAGAGAGAACATGACGACCCCCACCCCACTCCTGGAACTCCGTAACCTGTCGGTCGCGTTCCGCACAGGCCGTCAGGACGTCACGGTCGTGAAGAACGTCTCGATGGAGATCCTTCCGGGCCAGACCGTGGCGGTCGTCGGCGAGTCGGGTTCCGGGAAGTCGACCACGGCGGCCGCGGTCAACCGGCTCCTGCCGGAGAACGGCCGCATCACGGGCGGCGAGGTCATCTTCGAGGGACGCGACCTGGCCCGGGCGAGCGAGCGGGAGATGACCGCGATCCGGGGAGCGGCGATCGGGCTCGTGCCCCAGGATCCGATGTCCAACCTCAACCCGCTCATGCGCATCGGCGACCAGGTAGCCGAGGCCCTCGAAGTCCACGGGCGCGCCACCGGCAGGGCCGCGCGCGCACGCGTGGTCGAGCTGCTGGAGATGGTCGGCATCCCCGACCCGGCACGACGGGCGGACCAGTACCCGCACGAGTTCTCGGGCGGCATGCGCCAGCGCGCGCTCATCGCCATGGGCCTGGCCTGCCGGCCGAAGCTCCTCATCGCCGACGAGCCCACCTCCGCGCTCGACGTCACCGTGCAGCGGCGCATCCTCGACCAGCTGGAGACGCTCACCGAGGACATGGGCACTGCGGTGTTCCTCATCACGCACGACCTCGCCCTCGCGGCGGAACGTGCCGACACCGTCGTCGTCATGTACCGAGGTGAGATCGTCGAGGCGGGCGTCGCATCCGAGATCCTCGCCGACCCCCGGCACGAGTACACCGAGCGGCTGCTCAGGGCGGTTCCCAGCCTGTCCTCCACCACCATGGTGCCGGCGCCCGCCGCGACCACGCGGGACCGGGCCGAGTCCCACCCGCCCGCCTCGGCCGGGAACCTCGTCGAGATCGAGAACCTGCGCAAGGACTTCACGATCCGCGCGGCGGGCACCGGCGTCGCCACCCGGTTCACGGCGGTCGACGAGGTCAGCCTGAGCATCCCGCGCGGCCAGACCGTCTCCATCGTCGGCGAGTCCGGATCGGGCAAGTCGACCACCGCGAACCTGCTGCTCGGCCTCGACGACATCACCTCAGGACGGATCCTCTTCGACGGCACCGACCTCACCTCGCTGCGGCGGCGCGAGCTGTTCGCGTTCCGCCGCCGGGTCCAGCCCGTCTTCCAGAACCCCTACGCCTCGCTCGACCCCCGCTACACCGTCGAGAAGTCAATCTTGGAACCGCTACGGGTGCACCGCGTCGGCACCGCGTCGAGCAGGAAGCAGGCCGTGGCCCGGCTGCTCGACCAGGTGTCGCTGCCCTCGTCGATGGCCGAACGGCTCCCGCACGAGCTCTCCGGCGGGCAGCGCCAGCGCGTGGCGATCGCGAGAGCGCTCGCGCTGTCGCCCGAGCTCGTCGTGCTCGACGAGGCCGTCTCGGCGCTCGACGTCCTCGTGCAGGCACAGATCCTGGAGCTGCTCGCCGAGCTCCAGAGGGAGCTCTCACTCAGCTACCTGTTCATCAGCCACGACCTCGCGGTCGTGCGCATGATCTCCCACTCCGTGCACGTGATGCGGGCCGGGCGCATCGTGGAGTCCGGCACCCCGCGCGAGATCTTCGAACATCCCCGGGCCGAGTACACCCGCGAGCTGCTGGCCGCGATCCCCGGCACCCGGCGAGCGGCGTAACGCGGGCGGTCAGACGTTCGCGCCCCTGCCCCTTCTAAGCGGTGGGGCGGCTCGTCGAACGACGGGCCGCCCCAGGGGACGCCGGGTTCAGCGGGTCGCGGTCAGGCGGGGGCGGTGAAGGTGTAGGAGCCGGCACCGAGCTGGAAGGCCGCCGCGCCGTCCGTGTAGCCCATCGATGCCGCCTGAGCGGGTGCGGTCACGGCCGAGGACGACGCGGCCGGGACCTTGATGGTGGCGGTGGCGTTGGCCGGGATCTCCACTCGCAGGGTAAGTGTGCCGCCGGTGATGGACCAGTCGCTCAGCGCCCTGCCGTACGGGGTGCGCAGGTCGGCCTTGCCGGAGGTGAGGCCGCCGCCCGGCCGGGGCGCGATGGTGATCCGGCGGTAGCCGGGATCACGGGCGTCGGGACCGAGGCCGCCGACCGAGCGGTACAGCCAGTCGCCCACCGAACCGAGACCGTAGTGGTTGAAGGAGTTCATGCCGGGGTCCTGCGGGGAGCCGTCGGTGCGGATGCCGTCCCAGCGCTCCCAGATCGTGGTGGCCCCGCGGCTGTTCAAGTAGCCCCAGCCGGGATATCCAGGCTGCAGCAGGATCTGGTACGCGGTGTCCAGGTGACCGTGGTCGGCCAGCACGGGCAACAGGTTCTCGACGCCGAGGAAGCCCACGCTGAGGTGGCCACCGCTCGCCGCCACCTTGGCCGCGAGCTTGTCGGCGACGGGCTGCACCCGGGCGTCGGGCACCAGGCCGAACGCCAGCGCGAGGACGTAACCGGTCTGGGTGTTGCCGGACACGGTGCCGTCGGCCGCCACGAACCTGCTGGTGAACGCCTGTGCCACCTGGTCGGCGAGCGTGCCGTACGTGGCGGCGTCGGAGGTGCGTCCGGTCGCGGCGGCCATCTGCGCGAGCAGCCGGGCGCTGTGGCCGAAGAACGCGGTGGAGATCAGGTCCTTGGCGGTGTCGTCGTTGACGTTGAGCCAGTCGCCGTAGGTGTCCTGGTTGCGTATCAGGTCGGATCCCGCGGTGCTCTTGGAGTAGTCGACCCAGCGTTTCATCGCGGTGAAGTGCTCGTCGACGACGCGCACGTCCCCGTAGCGCTGCCAGACCGTGTAAGGGACGATGACGCCCGCGTCCGCCCAGCCCGCCTTGCCCGCCCCGCAGCAGACGTCGGGCACCACGTCGGTGAAGGCGCCGTCGGCGTGCTGGGCGTCGGCCAGGTCGTCGGCGAACTTGTCGAGAAGCCCGTAAACGTCGAAGTTGAAGGTCGAGGTGGCGGCGAAGATGCCGATGTCCCCCGTCCAGCCCAGCCGCTCGTCACGCTGCGGGCAGTCGGTCGGGACCGAGAGCATGTTGGAGCGCGCTCCCCACAGGATGTTGTGCTGCAGTTGGTTGACCAGCGCGTTGGACGAGGTGAAGGTGCCGGTCGCCTGGCCGTTGGTCCACGCGGCGAGCCCGGTGACGCTGGCGGTCGTGGGCGTGCCGGGGAAGCCGGTGAGCTCGACGTAGCGGTAGCCGTGCACGGTGAACCTCGGCTCGTACACCTCGTCGGCGCCGGTCCCCGCGAGGGTGAAACGGTCGGTCTGGCGGGCCGCGCGCAGGTTGGCGGTGTAGATGGTGCCGTCGGAGTTGAGCACCTCGGCGTGGCGCATGGTCACCGTGGTGCCGGCCGCTCCGCGCACGCGCAGCCGGTTCCAGCCCGCGAAGTTCTGCCCCAGGTCGAGGACCCACACACCGGGCTTGGGCTGGGCCACCGAGACCGGGGTGATGCTCGCCTGCACGGCGACGCCGGGATCGACGGCCGAGACGAGGTGCGGCTTGGCGCCGCCTCGGACGGTGACCGCGGCCCACCCGGCGTCGTCGTACGCGGCGGTGTCCCAGCCGGCGCGGACGGCCCGCGCGTCGTACTCCTCGCCCTGGTAGAGGTCGTCCACGCGGATCGGGCTCGGCGCGGTGCGCCACGAGGAGTCGGTGCGGACGGTCTGGGTGGTGCCGTCGGTGAAACGCACGGAACCCGGCGTTCTGCCAGCCCGATGGCCCGCTCTGCGAGGCCTTCCACCCGGCATCGGTGACGAGCCTGGTCGTACCCGCTCCCGCCACGTCGACCTCCAGCGCGGCGACCACCCCGGCCGGTGAGGCGGTGGTGTTCTCCGCTGAGATCGCGAGGGTGTTGCGCCCGCCCGCAGCCAGGCCGCGACGTCGACGACGGCGGCGGACTTCCACGAGTCGACGCCCCTCGGCGAGGAGCTGACCTGTCTGCCGTTCACCCACACGTCGGCGGTGTCGTCGCCGGTGACGGTGAGGCGGGCCCGGCCGATCGTGCCGGCGGGCAGCGTGAACGTGCGCCTGAGGAAGCGGGTGCCCACCGGCACGCTCGACGCGGGGTCACCCTCGGGGTACCAGATCCAGCTGGCCCCCGCCAGGGCGGGCGTGCCGGCCGGGGCGCCGACGAAGTCGGCCTGCCATTCTGTGGACGGGGCGAACAGGCCGGTCTCGAACCACGTGACCGGCCCCCAGGCGCCCACCCGGCCCTGGGTGTCCCAGACCCGGACCCGCCAGTAGTAGCGTGTGCCGGACGCCAGCGTTCCGCCGCTGTAGACCGCGTCGACGGACCGGCCGGAGACCACCCGCCCGCTGTTCCAGAGGTCGCCGGTGCCGGACTGGGCTCCGCTCTCGGTGGAGGCGACGATGATCTGGTACGCCGCCTGGACCTGCTCACCCGAGCCGCCGGTGAGCTGCCACCCGAAGCGAGGGGTGGACGCGTCGACGCCTATGGGCGTGGGCCGCCGTTCGGTGGTCGGGGCGCCGACGGTGAGCGGCGAGGCGGCGGCGAGGTCGGGGGCCGCCACACCGGTGCCCCAGGGAGCGGCCCCGTAGGTGCCGGAGACCGCCGCCGCGGGCCAGGATCCATCGGCGAACCCGGGCTCGGTCCAGCCGGGGGTGACCGTGCTCGCGGCCTTCCAGGCGCCGTCGGTGACCAGGTCGACCGTGCCACCGGCGGTGGTCACCCTGAGCCTGGCGATCACTCCCGCCGGGCTCGCCGTGGTGTTGCGCGCCGCTATGGCGACCGTGTTGGACCCGGCTCGGACGGCGGAGGTCAGGTCGACGTACAGGGCCTGCCGCCAGGCAGCCCGCTGAAAAACGTTTTAATTTCCAGAGGAAGATAAAACAACCGGCCCCGGCCGTCAATAGCCCATTGACGGCCGCCCTTGACGGCCGGAAGACAAGCGGTTGATCCCCACGTGCGGCCCGTTTCACCGAGCGTCGGCCCGACGACTGCCGCGCACGGCGACGTCCCTCACATATTGACAAGTCTCTGTAAAGACCCGCACGCTCCTCTGAGTCGTGAAAAATCCGGTCCAACGTGGTTCCGGAAGGCCACCGCCACCCACCGAAATCCGGCCACGGAAATCCAATCATTTGATGGGGTTGAACCGTTCCAGAGCTGACATCATCGCCGTGCGCTCGTGCTCCGCTCCTGCTCTGGAGGACACCGATGAAGAAAAGGCTGATCACCTTAGGCGCGCTGATCGCGCTGAGTCTCGTGACGGCGCTGGTCGCCCCCGCTTCGGCCGCGAAGGCCTCCACCGCGAAGGTCTTCCGAGGCAGGGCCACCGTGATCCTGGAGAGTTACGACTACTGCGGCAACGGCGGCGGCCGCCGGCTGACCGGCCGCACCTCCTACCGGACCAGCGCACAGTTCAGCACCGGCCCGCGCAAGACGTACGGCGGATACGTCGAGCGCAATCCCTTCACGTGGCTGTTCTACGTCGGATCCATCGGCGCGACCGGATCGTTCCAGGTCGGTTCGGCGGCGGTGGCCAAGCCCCCGGGAGTGCTGCTCAACTACTGGACCAGCTCGTACAGCGGCAGCGGCAGGTTCTCCGGACGCCTTGTGGCCTCGCACACCGACAAGGCCACGACCTACAACACCTTCTTCGGCCAGCAGGATCTGATTCCCTGCCGTTCCGGCCTCGGGACCATCCCCATGGTCTACGCGCTCCAGACCGGCACCCGCATCAGCGGCACGATCGGAAGCAGCGGGGCCCGTCTGACGCTGACCGGCGCGACGAACGAGGGTTTCTATGCCTTCCGTGTCGACTTCTCGGCCTGACCTCGCGCGGCGCGCCGCTCCGATCGCCGGGGCGGCCCGCCGCGTACGCGATGCCCTCCCGGCGACCACGCCCCTCGCGGGCGACCTCCGGTAACGGACATGGCAGGCTCCCCGGACACCGTCGCCGTCTGGTCGCGGCGCATCGCCCAGCGGGTCACCCCCGCCGAGACCACGTCCGCCGAGCGGGTCGGCGCCGCCTACATCGCGGGAGGCAGGCGCCGCCGCGACCTGCTGCGGGCGGCGAAAGGCTCCGAGCCCGGAGGATTCGGCGCGGGCCTCGGACCGGGTGAGCTGCCGGTCGTCCTGGATGGGCTGCGCTACCTGGCCGACCACCTGCTCGGCCTCGCCTACGGCCACCCGCTGGCCGATCTGCTGGCGCTTCTCGTCATGCGCGGGATCACGGGGAGCGCGCCGCAGGAGGAGAGCACGGCCGAACCGAAGCTCGATCGGGTGATCGGCGCGTTCGGCGACCGCCTTCGCGCCCACGGGGTCGCCCCCGACCGGGCGCGGGAGCTCACCTACGACACGCTCAAGCTGGTCTTCCAGCAGGATCGCGACGTGCCCGAGATCGAGGTGTTCCTCCGTGCGCTCGCGGGCAGCCCTCCCGCCGGGCCACTGCGCGGCGACCCGCCGTCCGAGCACCTGCCCGCCATCGGTGGCGACACCACCGGATGGATGCTGCCTCCCTGGCTCTGGTTCTATTTCCTCGGAGTCACCGCCCCATCTGTACCGGGGCTCGTGGAGAGCTTCCAGGCCGACGCCGGCGGCATGACCGCGCTGGCCGGGGCCCTGGCCTCCGGTGCGCGGCAGGCGGCCGTCGCCCTCCTCACAGGCGCGGGCCTGCTGGAGTTCTTCCCCGCCGCTCTCCTGCTCGCCGGCATCGCGGGCGTCCTGTTCCCCGGCGCGCGCGGGCGCTGGGCCGAGCGGCGGCACCACCTGGAGCCGAGCGGCGATCCGGTGATCGAGGAGATGTCCGCGTTCGTACGGCGGTACGCCTCCGCGATCGAGCTGCGGCTCGGCGAGCGCCACGATCGGATGGCCCGCGTGTACCCCACCGGCTGGCGGGAGGCGCGTATCGCCGTCTATCCCCCCTTACTGCGCCTGTGGCATGACGATCGGGAGGCGGCTCAGGCCGTGCTGCTCCATGAGGTCGCCCACCTGCGGCAGGGCGACCATCTGATCGTCGGCCTCGCCGGCCCGTTCGGGTGGTTCGTCAGGGTGTGGAGCCTGATCCTCCTCGCCCTGGTGGTGGTGGTGTTCGCGTTCTCGCTGCTCGCCGGGGCGTCGGAGAGGTCCGCGTTGCTCGCGTCCCTGCTCCACGACGCGGCCGCGATCCCGATCGGGCTGATCCTGCCGGTGGCGGGTCTCTGGGTCGCCGAGCTCAGCGCCGACCGTTTCGCGCTGCACGAGGCGGGACCGGACGCGCTGCGCCGCGCCCTCGGCCCTGTCCGGAGCCGGCGCCTGACAGGAAGGCTCCTGGACGGGCTCACCCACCCGCCCCTCCGGCTGCGGCTGTGGGCCACCGTCCCACGCCCGGGCGGCACGGCCGTCCTCGCCGCCCTGTGGCCGGCGGCGGTCGTCGTGCGGGTCGGCGCCATAGCGGTCTTCGAGCTGCTCGCGTACCTGCTGACCGGCTACTCGTTCGGCGACGCGCTCGGCATGGTGGCGCGCGACCTGCGGGCCGATCTGGCATCCGCGCGGGCGACGCTGTTCGAGATGATCGTGTTGCTGGTCAACTGGCCGCTTCTCGCGCCGCTGTGGATGCGCGTGTGGACGTCCGTGCGCGCCGTACGGCAACGCTTCGCGCCCTATCTGCTGTCGGCTCTCATCCCGGGGGCCCTGGTCACGGGGGGCCTGACGACGGGGACGGTCGCGGGGGCCGTCCCCGCCGCCACGAGCACCCCCCTCCCCACGGCGGCGGCACCGGCACCCGAACGGACCGGCCTGGTCGACGACCGCCCGTGGGGCGACCGGCCGCTCCCCGTCGAGATGCGGATCACCGCCTTCACCCCGCTCACCCAGCAGTCGGGGTCATCCGAGTGGAAGGGCATTGCCGCCGGCTGGCTCGGAAGCGGCGTCTGGCGGGCCGAGAAGGACGGGCGGCTGTCCTTCTCCACCGTGGCGAGCCGTCCAGACCTGAGGCCGGGCGCGGGCCAGTGGCTACGGGAGGGGAACAGAGTCACCTTCTGGCTGGCCGTCCAGCTGGACCTGCGGGGCACGACCGTGACCACCGAGATCGGCGGTGACGTGGACCTCGGCCGGAGACCGGCCGTCATGAACGCCGAGTGGGCTCCCAAGGTGGACGCCTCGGACCTCACCGCCCTCATGTCGGCCCCCACCCTGACGCTCACCGCCCCGCTGGACGTCTACACCGCTCCCTGACCCACCGGCACGTGGATCCAGCAGGGTTCGGAGAAGTCCTTGTCGGGGACCCTGGCGACGGTCCGCTCGAAGCGCCAGCCGGGGTCGCCCGAGAAGGCCGTCCTCACCGAGCTGAGGTAGAGCCCTTCCGAGACGATCACGATGTGGTGGCCCGGAGCGCCTGCCAGGGCCGCCTTGGCCTCCGCGCAGTCGCGCAGCCGGTGCGCCCGTACCACGCCGTCGCCGCCGAACCCGTTGACCTCCGGGTAGACCATGTCCTCGTCCAGCGCGACACGCACCCGCACCGCGTACTCGGGCCGCACATGGCGGTTGGCCTCGGCCAGCTCGCTCGCCAGCTCGCGCAGGCAGCGGCGGATCACCCTCGGCTCGTCGATGCCCGGGGGCATGACGATCAGGTGGCCGTCGCCCTGCGCCTGGCGGTCGTACTCGCACGCGGCGACCTGCGCGGCGGACAGGGCCAGGTCGAGCACCCGCACCAGGACGGCCTGCACCCTCCCCTGCTCGGTCGCGTCGCGTTTGCTGTATCCCTCGACGTCGACCGTGACGCACATGCGCCTGGCACCGTGGCGCACGGGCTCCTCGCGGGCCACAGGACCCGGCGGGGAGGGCGCGGAGAACGTGTCGTCCGGCAGGCTGAGCACGAACGGCACGGGCTCCTGGGTCGTGACGGGAACGTCGACGCCCAGCTCGGTGTCGGCGAGCCTCGCCGACACCCCGATCGTCCCGGTGAGCGACGTGGTGCCCCGGGGCACCTCCAGCAGCACTCTGGCCACCCGGCTCCCCTCGACGAGGGACGCGCCGGGCTGGGGGCGGATCCGCCAGCGGAAGTCGCCTCGGCCGTCCCCGAACGTGGTCAGGGCGCCGAGAGCCGAGGGGTCGTCGTAGCGGACGGCGGTGAGCTGCCGCGCGACCACGTCACGGTCGTCCAGGGCGACCTCGAAGACGGCCTCGACGTAGCCGAGTCCGGGAGCCGCCTCCTCCAGGTCGAAGGGGAACAGCACCTGCGTGTAGGACCAGCCCCCGGCGCCGCGCGCCGCCGCCACCTCGGGCGGCAGGTCTGCGGGCCGTACGGCGACGACCATGGGACGGCCGAGCACGGCCCCCGCCTCACGGGTGAACCGCGTACCCGCGCCCTGGAGGGTCTCCTCGGCGACCAGGTCGACTCGTGCCTCGATCGCGTAGCCGGGGTCGATCACTCGATACCTCCAAGAACGGGTCAGTCGGGCAGGCCGAACAGCGTGAAGGCCGCCCAGCCCTGCGGGTCGCCGGAGCGGCCGGCGAGCAGCGAGCAGTGCGCCGCCCGCAGGGCCTGGGCGGTGCCGAGCCCGCCGTTCAGGTGCAGCTCGTGGAAGCGCCGCAGCACGCGGAGGCTGTCGCGCTCGCGCACCGGCCACAGCGTCATGAGCACGGCGAGCGGTCCGGCCGCGAGGAAGGCCCGGCTCAGGCCGATGACCCCGTCGCCGGTCACCCGTCCCGCGCCGGTCTCGCAGGCAGCGAGGACGACCAGCCGCGCGGGCAGGTCGAGCCCGTGTACGGCGTCGGCCCTGAGCTCACCGGAGGCCAGCGCGACGAAGGACGCCATGGGATCGTCGGGCAGTGCTCGGGCGTGGGTGGCCAGGCAGAGCACCGAGGGCCGTGCGGCCGCGCCCTCGACCATGGCGTTCCGCGTCGCGGCGGGGCCCACGTGGACCTCGGCGCCGGTGAACAGGTCGCCGACCACGCCGAAGCGCTCGCGCAGGAGCGGCAGCGGCGCCAGCCCGCCGGGCATGGGCTCGGGGTCGACCAGCGCGCACAACCTCGGCGGCGCGGCCGGCGCGCTCGTACGCCGGGCCATCAAAGAGGGCAGGATCGAGGCGGCGGGCAGCACCGTCGTGGTGTGGCGCTCGGCGAGGTGACGTCCTTCGGCACCGACCAGCGCGTGGAACGGCACGCGCAGCAGCTCCTCGTGGGGCACCAGCGCCACTGCGGTCTCGGGGTCGCGGGGCAGCCACCTGGCCACCGGATCCCAAAGGACGCCGCCGAGCAGGCGCAGCAGCTCACGCGACCGCGCGCGGTCGACCACCTCGTCCCTGAGATGGCGGTGCAGCTCGTCGATCCACCCGAGCAGCGCGCCGCCGTCCACGCGCAGGTCGGCCGTCTCGATCGCGCCGTCCGGGCCGGCCACGAAGACGATCAGCCGGTCGTCGTGCAGGAAGTACTCCACGACCGGCCCGCCGTACTCCCCAAGCAGCGCGGACATCCGGGCCGGGGTGAGCACGGGCGCCTGCCGCCGGCCGCTCATCAGGTCGGCGAACGCGCGGGCGCGGGCCATCTCGGACGCGGCCAAGGCCGCCCCGCCGTCACCGAGTTCCAGGAAGACGCCGACCAGGCCGCCCAGAAAGGACTTGGCCTCCTCCATCATCAGGATCCGGTCCCAGTCGGTCCCTACGCGCGCTCGCCACTGCTCGACGTAGCGGGCCATCCGCGCCATCGCCTCGATGTTGCCCGCCCTGGTACGCCGCGCGTGGCCGACCGGGTCGAGCCTGCCGAGGTGGTCGCGATAGTGCTCCAGCCGTGCGGCGGCGCCGGTCAGCGCCACGGCGACGTCATCCACGGTCACCGCGAACCCGTCGGCGAGCTCGCGCAGCCGTGCGGGGGTACGGGCCAGCAGATCGGCCGCCTCGGCGACGCAGGCGGCGAGCTCGGCCAGGCCGTGCGGCGCCGGGTCCAGGCGGCCGACCAGCCCGGCGGCGGACGCGAGCTCCGAGTCCGCCGCCGCGATCAGGGCGTCGAGGTGACCGAGTGTCGCGATGGACGCCAGCACTTGCCGGTCGAGGGCGAGAGACTCCCGCACGTCGGCCAGGAAACGGCCCCACGCCCCGGTCACGGCGTCGCCGACGCTCAGCTCGCGCCGGAGGGCGGCGGCCTCTCGCAGGTGGCCGACCAGCGCGCCTAGGTGTCCATCGGCGAAGTCGCGCGAAATCCGCCTGGAGAGGGCGTTGAGCCTGTTGATCGGCGAGGACGGATCGCCGCGCGGCTCCCGCGCGGCCACCTCCGGCGCCGGTGGAACCCCGGCGTCCTCGGCCGGGCGGCCGGTGACCGTCGCCTCGTAGCGGACCTGCCCGCCGTCGAACCGCACCCCGGAGAACCGCACGGTGCCGGAGAGGAGGTCGCCCCGTACGGACATCCGCGCCGTGCCCGTGCGGGCCTCGATCGGCAGGTCGAACCGGGCTCCCATCGGGCTCGCGACGGCCGCCCACCAGATCGGTGGCGACGTGGGGGCGTGCAGCGGCCCGAGAGCCACCGTCACGCCGCCCTCGTCGAACGTGACCCGCGCGTCGTCGTCGCCGGTGACCACCCACAGCAGGCCGCCCGGAGCCTGGCCGGGCGAGGAGAGCAGGAACAGCGGCGAGTCGCCCCACTCGACGGATACGCCGACATCCGGGCAGGGCTCCCCGTCGATCAGAGGCGAGGCCGTGCCCGTGAATCGCCGCCACACGCGGTCATCCGGCCGTTCCGCCACGATGAACGATGCTAGGGAGTTCCGCCCATCACCGCCAGAACCTCCGGCGGGGACGTACCGGCTCGGATCAGGACGAGGGAACGGTGATGATCAGGGCGTCGCCCTGGCCGCCGCCGCCGCACAGGCCCGCCGCGCCGACGCCGCCGCCCCGGCGGCGGAGCTCGTGGGCCAGCGTCAGCACGATCCGCGCGCCCGAGACGCCGATGGGATGGCCGAGCGCGATGCCCCCGCCGTTGACGTTGACCTTGTCCTGCGGCACCCCGAGCTCCTTGGACGACTGGAGCACGACCGCCGCGAACGCCTCGTTGATCTCGACCAGGTCGAGGTCCTCCACGCCCATGCCCTGCTTGCCGAGGGCCTGGAGGATGGCGTTGGCAGGCTGGGACTGCAGGGAGTTGTCCGGGCCCGCCACGTTGCCGTGCGCCCCAATCTCGGCGAGCCAGGTGAGGCCCACCTCCTCGGCCTTGGCCCTGGACATGACCACGACCGCGCAGGCGCCGTCGGAGATCTGGGACGACGACCCCGCCGTGATCGTGCCGTCCTTGGCGAAGGCCGGCCGCAACCTGCTCAGCGTCTCCACGGTGGTGTCGCCACGGATGCCCTCGTCGGCGGAGAACACGATGGGGTCGCCCTTGCGCTGCGGAAGCGACACCGGGACGATCTCGTCGTCGAACCTGCCGTCCTTGACCGCGGCGGCGGCGAGCTGGTGCGAGCGGGCGGAGAAGGCGTCCTGCTCCGCCCTCCCAAGGCCGAGGCGGGTGTTGTGCCGCTCGGTGGACTCGCCCATCGACACCTGGTCGAACACGTCGGTGAGCCCGTCGAAGGCCATCGAGTCGAGGATGTCGGCCCCGCCGAACTTCACGCCCTTGCGCAGCCCGGGCAGCAGGTGGGGGGCGTTGGTCATCGACTCCATGCCGCCCGCGACCACGATGTCGAACTCGCCGGCGCGGATCAGCTGGTCTGCCAGGGCGATGGCGTCGAGGCCCGACAGGCAGACCTTGTTGATGGTGAGCGACGGCACGCTCATCGGGATGCCCGCCTTCACCGCGGCCTGCCGCGACGGGATCTGGCCGGCGCCCGCCTGGATCACCTGACCCATGATCACGTACTGGACGAGCTCGGGCGCCACGCCGGAGCGCTCCAGGGCCGCCTTGATCGCGAGCCCGCCGAGCTCGACGGCGGACAGGTCCGACAGCGAGCCGAGCAAACGGCCGATGGGCGTGCGGGCCCCGGCCACGATGACGGAACGCGACATGCCGGACGGGGTGGCGGGAGAACTGGACACCAGGGCCTCCATGATGGGGTCTTCGGCGACTTTGCCACCATACCTACGACGGACCACTCGCCCTCAGAGAGGTCACCCGGGAGTGGGCCGGCGGTGGCCGCCGTACGCGCAGGGAGGACACGCAATGCTGCTGAGAATCGACCATGTGGGCATCGCCTGCGAGAATCTTGAGGAGAAGATCGCGTTCTACGAGGCGACCTTCGGCGTGACCGTCGTCAGCCGGGAGGTCAACCAGGAGCAGGGGGTGAAAGAAGCCATGCTGCACGTGGCGGACGGCGAGGGAGGCGGCTCCTACATCCAGCTGCTGGAGCCGCTCAGCTCCGACAGCCCGGTGGGGAAGTTCCTCGCCAAACGGGGGGAGGGCCTCCACCACGTCGCCTACGGGGTGACGGATGTCACCGAGGCGATCGAACAGATCGGCGGCACGGGGGTGCGATTGATCGACAAACACCCCCGCCACGGAGCAATGGGCACCTCAATCGCGTTTCTTCATCCGAAAGACGTGGGAGGAGTCTTGACAGAGCTGGTGGAGTCCCCCATGCGCCACTCGTAGCTGACGAAACTCAACAATGGCTTATTCGTAACAAGTCGCGCAGAAAGTCGGACGGGACCTCCAATTCGGCAACACCGGAGTACGCTGGCCTACCATCCGGACGTGGATCCCGCCATGGACGGGCGAGCCGAGCACATGGATCCAGGGGTGAGCGAGAGTCCACCCCTGCTAGCGAGTGCCCGAGCGAGCGCGACCGTTGGAAGCGGGTCCCCGCCTCGGATGTCCGCCCCCCCGTCCGGCCCGTGTAGCCGTCTCGACAACCCAGGATCGAGCCTCATGCAGTCCGACATCGACGCCCAGCTGAACAATTTCTTTGAAGACGCCCCCACGCGGGAATTCGACGTGGTTCTCCGTGGCTACGACCGGCACCAGGTTCACGACCACTTGAAGCAGCTCGACACCGACCTGCGTCAGACCCGTGAGCAGCTCTCCGCGTTGCAGCGGGAGCTTTCCGACTCGCAGCGCCAACTGCAGGAGCAGGAGCGCCCGACCTACTCCGGGCTAGGTGCCCGCATTGAGCAGTTGCTGCGTCTGGCGGAGGAGCAGGCCACCGAGCTGGTGCAGGCCGCCAGGTCCGAGGCCAACGAGATAAAGGCCGCGGCGAAGGTGGACGCGGCGGACGTGCGGGCGGCCGCCGAGAACGAGGCGGCCGAGAAGCGGGCGCTCGCCACCCGCGAGACCGACGAGATGCGCACCATGGCCGAGCGGGAGGCCGAGGAGATCCGCTCGACCGCCAAGCGCGAGGCCGACGAGCTGACCTCCACCACCGAGCGCGAGGTCTCCAAGCTCCGGGCCACGGCCGACCACGAGGTCGCCGAGAAGCGTGCGGACGCCGAGCGTGAGATCGCCAAGCTGCGCACCACCACCGAGCGTGAGGTGGCCCAGCTCCGCGCCTCCACCAAGCGCGAGCGCGACGAGGTGCTGACCACCGCCAAGCGCCAGGCCGACGAGATGCGGGCCCAGGCCCAGCGCGTCCTTGAGGAGTCCGAGGCCAAGCGCGCCCAGGACGAGGCCGAGTTTGAGATCCAGCTGGCCGCCCGCCGCGAGGAGGCCGAGCGCCAGGAGTCCGAGCGCCACGCCACCGCCCAGGCCGCGACGCAGAAGCTCGTGGCCGAGGCCGAGCAGCGCGCCGCGACCGCCGAGCAGCGGGCCACCAAGGCCACCCAGCAGGCCGAGCAGAGCCGTCGCGAGGCGGACACCCACGCCAAGCAGCTGCTCGCGAACGCCCGCAAGAACGCCGACCAGCTGGTCGCCGAGGCCAAGTCCAGCGCCGAGTCGATCGTGTCGGACGCCAAGTCCGAGGCCGAGCGCAACAGGACCGTCGCCCAGCGCCAGGTCGACGAGCTGACCCGCCAGCGCGACAGCATCACGAGCCACCTCGCGCAGCTGCGCCAGCTGCTCGGTGGCGCGGCGCTGCCGGGCATGGACGAGGCCCCGGCGGTCGCGGCGGCGCCGCCGAAGCCCGCCCTCGCGGCCACGCCCGCCGCGGCCGAGAAGCCCAGCCCCGCACCGGCCCCGCAGCGGGCCCCCGCGTCGGCTGAGGACGAGTCCGAGTGGTGGCAGGAGTAGGCACCTCACCACTTCAGGGGCGTTAGGGACGGCTACCGGGAGAGCCTGGCGATCACCATGGTCGCTAGGCTCTCCTCTGTTGTCCGCACTGTTCCACCCCCGTACGGCACGCAGAGGGCCCATGGTGGCCCCTCAGGGGCATGCCCTCCCGCCGTCACCACCTCACCTCTCACCCCCTGATGCCGAGGAGCAGACGTGCCCGATCGCGCGACGGACGCGGTACCCGATATCCCTGGGAGGCCGGGAGCCACGCGCGCCACCTATGCGGACGCGGCCGAGGCGACCGACATCCTGCCCGCCGCGGCGGGCGTGCCCTACCCGTCCCGGACGGCCGCACCCAGCCGAGGCTCCCGGGCCACGCCTGAGCCGGGCTCCGAGGCCACGCCGAGGCCGGATTCGCGGGCCGCGTCCAGGCAGGGCTCTCAAGCCAGAAGGGCGTCCGGCTCCTCCGCCATGCCGGCCCCGAGTAGCCTGGACGGCTCGGCCGACGACGGTGAGGACGCCGCGCTGCCGTACGGCGTGCCGGGCAAGCCGCTGGCCCGTGGGCCGTTCCTGTGGGGCCTGACGGCGGCGCTCGGCGTGCTCACGGCGTGGGCGCTGGCCCAGGCTCTGATCAGCTCCCGCAGTGTGATCGTGCTGATCGTGGTGGCCGCGTTCCTCGCGGTCGGGCTCAACCCCGTCGTGGAGGCCCTCCAGAGACGCGGGATGAACCGGCGCTGGGCCATCTCAATCGTGTTCCTGGGCGTGATCGCGTTCTTCGTGCTGTTCGGGCTCGCGATCGTGCCGCCGGTCAGCCAGGAGTCCAGCGACTTCGTCAGCGCCGTGCCCGGCTACGTCCAGTCCCTGATGGCGAACCCCACGATCAAGCAGCTGGACACCGACTACAAGATCCTCGCAAACATTCAGACCTACATCACCAGCGGCGGCCTCGGCGCGACCGTGGCCGGAGGCATCCTGGGCGCGGGGGCGGTCGTGCTCGACGCGTTCTTCTCCGGGTTCACCTTGCTGGTGCTGACGCTCTACTTCCTCGGATCGCTTCCGGTGATCAAGGAGTACCTGCTCCTGCTGGTGCCCGCCAGCCGCCGTCCCCGCACGCGGGCCATGGGCGACGAGATCCTCTCCGGCATCGGCGGCTACGTGGCGGGCAACGTGCTGATCTCGGTGATCGCGGGCGGCCTGTCCTGGCTGTTCCTGACGATCGCCGGAGCCAAGTACGCGCTGGCGCTGGCGCTGGTCGTGGCGGTCACCGACCTGATCCCGCTGGTGGGCGCGACGGTCGGCGCGGTCCTGGTGTCCGCCGTCGGGTTCCTCCAGTCGGGAACCCTCGGCATCGCCTGCGTCATCTTCTTCGTGGTCTACCAGCAGGTCGAGAACTACGTGATCTACCCGCGCGTGATGAGCAGGTCGGTGGACGTCGCCCCGGCGGTGTCGGTGATCGCCGCCCTGTTCGGCGGCGCGCTGCTTGGAGCCGTGGGCGCGCTGCTGGCCATCCCGGTGGCCGCCGCCGTGGCGCTCATCGTCCGCGAGGTGGTCCTCCCCCGGCAGGCCCGGCTCTAGATCAGGTGGCGGTGACGCCTCCGTCGATGAACAGCACCTGGCCGGTCATGTAGGCGGAAGCCGTGCTGGCCAGGAAGACCGCCGGGTGGGCCATCTCCTCGGGGGTGCCCCAGCGGCCCATGGGCACCGACGAGATGGTGGCCCGGCTGGCGTTCTCGTCCTCCCAGAGGCTGCGGTTGAGGTCGGTCGCGGTCCAGCCGGGGCACAGGGCGTTGACGCGGACGCCGTTGCCCGCCCACTCAAGGGCGAGGGTCTTGGTGAGGGCGACCAGGCCGGCCTTGGCCGCGGCGTACGGGGCCATGAAGGGGGCGCCCAGGGCGGCGACGGACGCGATGTTGATCACCGAACCGGACCCGCGCTCCAGCAGGTGCGGCGCGACGGCGTGGCACACCGCCATCGCCGAGTCGAGGTTGAGCTTCATGAGCTTGTCCCACCCGGACAGCCGCAGGTCCTTGAAGGGGACGATGAAGTTGGAGCCGCCCGCGTTGTTCACGACGATGTCGAGGTGGCCCATGCTCTCGATCGCCTCCCGTACGGCCGCGCCCGCCGCGTCCCTTTCGACGAGATCGCAGGGGATGGCGTACGCCCGGCGCCCGAGGGCCTCGACCTCCTTGGCCACCTCGGCCAGGGTCTCGGGCGACCGCGCGACCAGCGCGACGTCGGCGCCGGCCTCAGCGTAGGCCAGGGCGATCGCCCGCCCGATGCCTCGTGACGCACCGGTGACGAGCGCGTTCCGCCCGGAAAGATCAAACGCCTGCACGGCAGCCTCCTCGCTAGAACCGAACAAGATTCTATGGGTCCGCGCGGCGCGGCGTCACACCTCGGTGGGCAAGGGACAGGCCGCCGGGTTGACCCGCCTGACGATCTCATTCAGCACGATGCGCACGTAGGGCTCGCCGACCCACAGGTGCTTGGCGTTGTCGACGCCCACCACCTCGGCCTGCGGGACCCTGGCGAAGCGCTGCCGCGCCTCCTCGGGCCTGAGGTAGTCGTCGAACTCCGGCACCAGCGCGACCAGCGGCCGCCCGAACTCCGCCCAGGCGTCCAGGTCGGCGTCCCCGGCCCGGTTGAGGGGTGGCGACAGCAGGATCGCGCCCTGGACGAGCGGGTCGTGCCCCCACTTCAGCGCCAGCTCGGTGCCGAACGACCACCCGAGCAGCCAGGGGTTCGGCAGGTCGTTGAACTCGGCGTACTCCAGCGCCGCCGCCACGTCGAACCGCTCCGCCTCGCCGTCGTCGAAGGCCCCTTCTGACTTGCCCCGATCGGAGGCGGTGCCCCGGGTGTTGAAGCGCAGCACCGCGATGCCGGCGAGGGCGGGCAGCCGGTAGGCGGCCTTGCGCAGCACGTGGCTGTCCATCATGCCCTCGGCCGTCGGAAGCGGGTGCAGGCAGATCAGCGTGGCCACCGGGCGCCCCTCCGGAGGGAGCGCCAGCTCACCGACGAGCGTCAGCCCGTCGGCGGTGTGCAGCTCGATGTCCTCCCGTACGGCGGGCAGAACCGTCGACGAGCGAATCTCCAATGCCGGCTCCTCAAAGTCGCGGTCTTTCGTGAGCGGTTCGGGCGTGAGCCGTTCAGTAGCGGGAGCGGCCGGGGCCGCGCTCGACGCGCTTGCTCCAGCAGGCGGTGTGCCAGTGGCGGCGCTCATCCTCGCCACCGGTCCAGTTGGGCCAGCTGACGACGTGCGGCAGGCCCGGCCGGATCTCGTGGTCGCAGCCTGGGCACCTGTACATCTTGTCCGCGCCCGCGCCCGACACCCTCCGCACCTTCCACTCGCCGTCCGGCCAGTCCTCTACCCGTTCCATCCCGCGCAGAACGCCGTCCAGCGGACGAATGGGATCACCCGGCCGGCCCTTGCCTGAAGGGTCGACACGGCGGGCTCGGCGGGGGCTCATAACGTCACAAACGTCGATGTCGACGGTGTTCTTCCGTCACCGGCCCCGGATGCCCGTCACCCCGGCGGTCACCAGGCGGTCGAGCAGCGGAGCGGGCGCGAAGGACGGTTCGCGGTACTCGGCGTAGAGGGCGCGCAGGCCGTCGCGCACGGTGGCGAGCCCGATGGCGTCCAGCGTCTCGAACGGCCCGGCGGGGTAGCCGCAGCCGAGCCGCATCGCGGTGTCGATGTCCTCGATCGAGGCGTACCCGGAGTCGTACATGCGCACGGCGTCGTTCAGATAGGGATACAGCAGCGCGTCGACCACGAACCCGGCGCGGTCGGCGCACGGCACCGGCGTCAGCCCGAGCACCTTGACGAGGTCATATGCCGCCAGGGCCACTTCGGGCGAGGTGAGCGCCGTCGACACCAGCTCGGCCACCTCGCCGCCCACCAGGTGGAGCCCGACCAGGCGCTCGGGGCGCGGGAGCCGTGTGGCGTGCTCGACCACGGGGGTGCGGGACAGCGCGATCACCACGTCGGCGTCCTGCGCGTCACCCGGCTTGAACCCGGCGGCGGTGAGCTTGGCCGACAGCCCCTCGGCGCCCTCGCCCATGACGTGGACCGACGCCACGCCCATCTTGGGCGGGAACTCCGAGGCGGTGCGCGCCCGCCCGGCCCCCTCGTAGTCGTGGAAGCCCCGCCCGGACTTGCGCCCGAGCAGCCCGGCGGTGACCAGCTCCCGCAGGATGGGCGCCGGCGCGTGAACGCGGTCGCGGCTCTCCTGGAAGAGCACCTCGCAGACCTCGTGCGAGGTGTCCAGGCCGATGAGGTCGAGCAGCGCGAACGGGCCCATGGGAAGGCCGGCGCCCAGCTTCATCGCGGTGTCGATGTCCTCCTGAGATGCCACGCGGCGCTCCAGCAGCGTCGCGGCGTGGTTGAGGTAGCCGAGGAGCAGCCGGTTGACCACGAACCCCGCCCGGTCGCCCACGGTCACCGGGGTCTTGCCGAGGCGCCGGGCGAGCGCGGCGATGTCGTCCGCGAGCCCGTCGTCGGTGACCACCGTGTGCACAACCTCGACGAGCTTCATCACGGGGGCGGGGTTGAAGAAGTGCATGCCGATGACCCGCCCGGGGCGGGAGGTCGTGGCGGCGATCGCGGTGACCGAGAGGGACGAGGTGTTCGTCGCGAGCACGGCGCCGGGCCCGCAGATGCGGTCGAGGTCGGCGAAGAGGGCGCGCTTGTAGTCCATGACCTCGGGGATCGCCTCGACCACCAGGTCGGCGCCGCCCAGGTCGTCCAGGGAGCCGGTGAAGGTCACCCGGCCGACGATCTCCTCGCGCTCGGCCTCGGTGAGCTTGCCCCGGCTCACCGCCCTGTCGGTGGACCTGCGGATGTGCCCCCGGCCGCGCTCCAGCGCCGCGGCGTCGACCTCCACGCCGATGACGCTCAGCCCGGCGCGGGCGAACACCTCGGCGATCCCGGCACCCATGGTGCCGAGCCCGACGACTCCGACGGTCTCGAACGCGCGTGCCATCCTGCCCTCCCTGTCCGTTGTCGGCCAGTCTCCCAGAGGGGTCGCCGTCATCCCAAAACGCCCCCAGGCGACCTCCCGGCCGCCTTCGAAGACCGCCCCGGCCGGGCCGGGGCGGGCGGTAGGGTTGGCGGTCATGCGGCTGGTCATCGCGCGATGCAGCGTGGATTACGTGGGACGACTGACGGCGCACCTCCCGATGGCGCCCCGATTGATCCTCATCAAGGTGGACGGTTCGGTTTTGCAGTAGTCCAAACTTCCTTTTACTCTGGGTTACCCCACGAGCACTAGGGAGACATGCCTTGCGTGTGCTGGCAGTCAAGCGGATCAGCAGGGACACAGAGCAGTCGTCGGCGCTTGAGCGCCAGGAGGTTCAGCTAGCAGCGGCCATCCGGAAGGACCGCCACACGCTGGCCGGCTGGGTGGAGGACGCCACCGTTTCCGGCGCGGTCAACTTGGACAAGCGGCCATCACTCGGCAAGTGGCTACGCGAGCCACTGGTCTACGAGTGGGACTGCATGATGGTCACGAGCCAGGACCGGATCACCCGCGACGACCTGCACTGGGCCGCCTTTGTCGGCTGGGTGATGGAGAACAACAAGACGGTCATCATCCTCGATGACCCCGGCTTCGACCTGTCCACCCCCAACGGCCGAATGATCGCCAACATCAAGGCGACACAGGCAGCCAACTACCGGAAGGCCGTCCAGGAGAAGAAGCTCAACCAGCTTGGCTGGTACCGGGAAGAACAGCTCTGGTCGGGTGGCACGTGGCCCTTCGGTTACCGGGCGGTCCGCGTGGAGCACAAGGGCGAGATGCGGTGGAGGCTCGACGTTGACCCCATCACCGGCCCTCTCGTGCGGGAAACCTACGACCGCCTGGTGAACAAGGGCCAGTCGATGGGCAGCATCGTCAAGGACTGGAACGCTCGCGGCATCTTGACCACCCTCGACTACCAGCGACACGTCAACGCCCTCGAAGGCCGCGAGGGAGCCGTCAGCAAGGTGCTGGGAACCAAGTGGTCGACCTCCGCGCTCAAGGCGGTCATGTCGAAGGCTTCCCTCATGGGCTACGCGATCCACAGGGGCGAGGTTCTAAAGAAGCACGGTCTGCCCGTGCAGTGGGCCGAACCGATACTCACCCGCGAGGAGTTCGACAAGCTCCAGGAGGTGCTGGACCATCGCGGCAAGGCGTACAAAAACCTTACCCGCGAGACCTCACCCATGGTCGGCATCGTCTACTGCCCGTGCGGCCAGATGCTCTACTCGAACTCGGCCACCCGGACACTCGCCGATGGCTCGGCAAGGCACTACTCCTACCACCTGTGCAAGACGGTCCGGGTCGGCACCAAATGCCAGTACGTCAAATCGTGGGAGCGGGATGTCCTGGAGATCCATCTGGAGGAAGCTTTCCTCGGCCTAGCCGGTGATCTGGAGATCACCACCAAGACCTACGTGCCAGGCTCCGACTGGTCCTCCGAAATCAAGGAACTCCGAGAGGCCCTGGACAACCTGGCAGGCAACCTCGTCCACATGAAGCCTGGGACCGCTGGAGCGAACGCGGTCATCAAGGCGATGGAGGACCACGAGACGGCCCTGGCCGAGCTTGAGGCCCTGCCCGTCATCCCGTCGCGGTGGGAGGAGTCCGGCACCGGACAGACCTTCCGTCAGTTCTGGGAGCGTACCCCCGACTGGAAGACCCGCTGCGAGCTTCTACGGAAGACCGGAGTCCGGCTGTACGTGGGAGGCAGCCCGAAGGCACCGGCCATGGATCTGTTCCTTCCGGAAGACCTCCAGCAGCGCATCATCAACGCCCTCTCTGACGCTGTGGAGCCCGGCTTCATGGAGGCGTCCGACCTCAGCCGAAGCCATGGCAGAACGCAGGGCGCGTGAGGCGGACTTGCGGGAAGGGCTGTAGGACCGATCCGGAAAAGTCAGCACTATAAGACTTTATGAGAGGGAGGGAGGCCGGTGCGCCTCCCTCTTTCTTGCCCGGACCACTCCGGGAAAGTCCGCCCCATAACCGTCAGTGCCGGGATGCGGACGACCGCCCGGCTGCGCCGTGCGTGCGGGCGGGCCGTCGCCGACGGCGGGCGCACGCCTAGCCCGCTGGGCTCCGTGGGTCGCGCCCTGCCCTATCCGCCAGGACGAGAATCGGCAACCGCAAAACAGTGCGACGCCGCAAGGCACTCATGGACGCGCGCACCCGTGAACGGTTACCCGCGCAACAAAGATCGTTAGTTCGGAGAATCCGCAAACGAGGAACCGACTGGAGAGTGTAAATCGGATCGGCAAGCAGCCCCCCGCCCCACAGGTGTCCGTGGCCATGCAAAAGTGGGCCAGACCCACACGCACTTGGCCGTTGACAACAGGCCGACCATCAGCCCCCTGCCCAAAGCTTCGACGACCCTTTTTCGGGAGCAAGTAGCTAGAGCCGGCAGGGCCCCAGAGAATGGGCCCACGGTTCTTTTTCGCGGAACCTTAGGGTGTTGCAATGACTGGGGCGCAGCGAATGTCAGATCTCTCACGCTGGCAGTCCGGGCGGCCTGTTGCCAACCTACTGTCAACCTCTTGTAGCCCCGCCCCCCGGAGGCGACAGCTAGGCTGGCCCGATGCGTCTCGTCGTCGCCCGCTGCACCGTGGACTATGTAGGCCGCCTGTCAGCGCATTTGCCCTCAGGAATCCGTTTGGTGATCTTGAAAGCGGACGGTTCGGTGTCCATCCATGCGGACGACCGGGCCTTCAAGCCGCTCAACTGGATGAACCCACCGTGCAAGGTGCGCGAGGAAGAAGGCACCTGGACCGTCACGCATGGCAAGACGGGCGAGAAGCTCATCCTGACGATGGAGGAGATCCTCCACGACTCCTCGCACGAGCTCGGGGTCGACCCCGGGCTGCAGAAGGACGGCGTCGAGGCCCACCTGCAGGAGCTTCTGGCGGAGCACATCCACACCCTCGGCGACGGCTGGAGCCTGATCCGCAGGGAGTACCCCACGGCGATCGGCCCGGTCGACATCCTCTGCCGCGACCACCTCGGCGGCACCGTCGCCATCGAGATCAAGCGACGCGGCGACATCGACGGGGTCGAGCAGCTCACGCGCTACCTGGAGCTGCTCAACCGCGACACGCTGCTCGCGCCGGTCAAGGGCATCTTCGCGGCCCAGGAGATCAGGCCGCAGGCGCGGGTGCTCGCCACCGATCGCGGCATCGGGTGCGTGACCCTCGACTACGACGCCCTCCGCGGCATCGAGCGCACCGACACGCTCTTCTGACCGCGGCGCTCACGGTCCGGGCGGCTCTCCGAGCGGGCGCCAGATAAGACGGGACGTACTGGTTGACCGGCGAGCCGCCGAAGCCTCGCTGGCGAATGGCGTACGCCTTCAGTCCGAGTCCGCGAAACCCGTCGAGAGCCGTCCCTTTTGTGGCTACGCGGTGACGGATTATGGCCATGTCATAATCCGCGGGCAGCGTTATCTCGTACTGCATGGCATGCATGAGAACCTCCGGTCGGATCATCGGCTTTCAGCGAGCCTGGGAGGTGAGCAGCGCGAGCACGCCTCTGATCGCCTGGTCGAACGGCTCCGCCGAGCCGGCGGCCCGCGCCAGCAGGTACCCGCCCTGCAGCACCGCCACGATGGTCGTCGCCGTCTCCGCGGGCACGAGCCCGGCGGAGAGCCCCCTGACGGGTAGTTGCCCGACTACTCGGCGAACTTGTGGAAAACCCATGCAACGTTTGAGGTGCCGCCGATCGTCTAGATCATGAGCGGGGGCTGGGTAAGGGGCGCTCTAACCGAATTCTTACCTGCCGAGGTGACGGGACTTACTACTCTCACCTCGGATTAGGCATGCTCCCGGCGATGCATGGCATATGACACTACGAGGGGGCATAACCATGACTTCACCAGGCAAGGAGTGTTTAGCGTGTTAGCGAGGGGACGGCAGGCTTTCGCCCGCGCGGCCCTGGGGCTGCTCGAAGCGCTCAACAGGAGGAGGGCGCGGAAGGCGCCGGCACGTGGTACGGGGACCGTCCGGATCCTGCTGCTGCACGCCTACGGCATGGGGGGCACGATCCGCACAGTGCTCAACCTCGCCTCCTATCTGTCGCGGGACCGTGAGGTGGAGATCGTCAGCCTGATCCGCACGGCCGAGGAGCCGTTCTTCGAACTGCCTCCCGGAGTGAAGGTGTCCTTCCTGGACGACAGGACCGTCCCGCGCGGCCGGATCGCGGAGTTCCTCTCCCGCCGCCCCAGCAGGCTGGTCCCGCAGGAGGAGAAGGCGTATCTCAGCATGAGCCTGCTGACCGACCTGAGGCTGGTCCGCTTCCTCCGATCACTCAAAGGGGGCGTGGTCATCGGGACGCGTCCGGGGTTCAACCTCGTCGTGAGCCTGTTCGCGCCGCCCGAGGTACTCACCATCGGCCAGGAGCACGTCACCCTGGAGTCCCACGGGCCGGCCCTCCAGGCCCAGATCAAGAGGCGGTACGGCAGGCTCGACGCCTTCACCACGCTCACCCAGGCGGACCTGAAGCAGTACAGCAAGATGCTGAAGTCCCACCCGCCCAAGCGCCTGCTGCGCATCCCCAACGCCATTCCCGACCTCGGGGGCGACGTCTCGTCGCTGGAGGAGAAGGTCGTCGTCGGCATCGGCCGCATCGTCTGGGCCAAGGGGTTCGACCGGCTGGTCAACGCCTGGAAGACCGTGGCGAAGGCGCACCCCGACTGGGTGCTGCGCATCTACGGAGGCGGCACGCCCGAGCGTGAGGAGAAGCTCCAGACCCGGATCGACGACGCCGGGCTGTCGGACAAGGTCTTCCTGATGGGCAGCACGCCGGAGATCGGCGCCGAGCTGGCCAAGTCGTCGATCTACGCCGTCAGCTCGCGCTACGAGGGGTTCGGCATGACGATCCTCGAGGCGATGAGCAAGGGGGTGCCGGTGGTCAGCTTCGACTGCCCGCACGGCCCGAAGGAGATCATCACCAACGAGCACGACGGCCTGCTCGTCCGCTCGAAGAAGGCCGCCGCGCTCGCGAGCGGCATCTGCCGCCTGATCGAGGACGAGGAGCTCCGCCGCACGCTCGGCGCGAACGCCGTGGGCACCGCCGCGAACTACGGCCTCGACGTCATCGGCGCCCAGTGGGCGGCCCTGCTGGCGGACCTCGACGAATCCGGGACGCGACCGCCGAGTCCCCCGGACCGCTCCCTCGGCACTCCCGCGTAGCGGCGGGGGCGCAAGGGCGCGAGAGATGGTTTGCCCCGCAACGATGGGGCTATGGTGGCCCCAGATCCCCTGGGCGGGGAGCAGCGCGGTCCGGGAGCCCTGATCCGGGGGGCGAGCGTGGCCGCAAGGGCCCGAGAAGGAGACGCCATGTCAACGGCTACCGAGCAGCGCACGTTCGACTCCGTGAACCCCGCCTCGGGGGCCGTCGTGGGCACCCATCCCATCCACGACGCAGAAGCCGTGCGGGCGGCCGTGGAGAGCGCCGGGGAGGCGGCCAGGTGGTGGGCGGGCCTCGGGTTCGAGCGGCGCAAGCGGCGGCTGCTCGACTTCAAGGCCGTCCTCACCCAGAACCTCACCCGCGTCGCCGCCCTGATCCACGAGGAGACGGGCAAGCCGATCGGCGACGCGACCCTGGAGACGGTGCTCGCCATCACCCACCTCGACTGGGCCGCCCGCAAGGCGCGCAAGGTCCTCGGACCGCGCCGGGTCGCGACGGGCATGATCGGGATCAACCTCGCGGCTACCCTGGAGTACCTGCCGCTGGGCGTCGTCGGCGTGATCGGGCCGTGGAACTACCCCGTCTTCACCCCGATGGGCTCGATCGCGTACGCGCTGGCCGCCGGGAACGCCGTGGTCTTCAAGCCCAGCGAGCTCACTCCCGGGGTCGGCGCGCTGCTGGCCGAGCTGTTCGCGCAGAGCGTCCCCGAGCGCCAGGTGTTCCAGGTGGTCACCGGCCTCGGCGAGACCGGGGCCGCGCTCGCCGCGCACCCTGGCGTCCGTAAGATCGCCTTCACGGGCTCGACCGCCACGGCCAAGCGGGTAATGGCCGCCTGCGCGGCCAACCTGACGCCGATCGTGGCCGAGTGCGGCGGCAAGGACGCGCTGATCGTCGACGTGGACGCCGACCTCGCCGCCGCGGCCGACGCGGCGGTCTGGGGCGCGATGTCCAACGCCGGCCAGACCTGCGTGGGCGTCGAGCGTGTTTACGTGGTGGAGCGGGTCTACGACGACTTCCTTCGTGAGCTCACCGAGCGGGCGCGAGCCGTACGCGGCGGGGCCGACTACGGGCCGATCACCATGCCCGCCCAGACGGACATCATCCGGCGGCACGTCGACGACGCCCTCGCCAAGGGCGCGAAGGCCGTGGTGGGCGGCGCGGAGTCCGTCAGGCCCCCGTACGTCGACCCCGTGGTGCTCACCGACGTCCCCGAGGAGTCCAGCGCGGTGCGCGAGGAGACCTTCGGGCCCACGATCACCGTGCGGAAGGTCGCCACGGTGGAGGAGGCGCTGGAGAAGGCCAACGCCGTCGCCTACGGCCTCGGCGGCACCATCTTCTCGGGCAACACGCGCAGGGCCATGGAGCTCGCCCGTGCGATGCTCACGGGCATGACGGCGATCAACTCCGTCATCTCCTTCGCCGGCGTGCCCTCGCTGCCGTTCGGCGGGGTGGGCGAGTCGGGGTTCGGGCGCATTCACGGCGCGGACGGGCTGCGCGAGTTCGCACGCCCGAAGGCGATCTCCAGGCAGCGTTTCGCCATACCAGGAATGAATCTGACGTCCTTCAGCCGCACCCCCGCTGACCTGGACCGACTCGTGAAGGTGGTCACCTTCCTGCACGGCGGGCGCAAGAGCTAGTTGTCCCGATACTTCCCGAAAAACGATCTTGCGTCCATAATGATGGGTTCCTACGGGGCCAGCAGGACGCGAGGTGTGCAGTGGCGACGGGACGCGACTACCGGGGAATGACGGCGGAGCAGCGATTAGCCGACCGCAGGGAGCGGTTGCTGACCGCCGCGTACACGCTGTTCGCCGGCGCGGGTTTCACCGCGACCACGATCGAACGATTGTGCGCGGCCGCACGCATCTCGAACCGTGCCTTCTATGAATGTTTCACCGGGCGTGAGGACCTGATGCGGGCGGTCTACGACCGCTGCGTCGGCGAGACCCTCCTGTCGGTCGCCAAGGCCATCGGGGACGCGCCTCCCGACCCCGACAGCAGGATCCAGGCCGGAATCGGCGAGTACATCACCTTCGTCACCCGCGACGCGCGGCGTGCCCGGATCATGCACCTGGAGGTACGGCGGGCCGGCGACATCCTCACCGCCCACCGGCAGCGCGCGGTCACCGACTTCACCCAGATGATCGAGGAGACCCTGGGAGACCTGCCGGGCGGCCTGCCGGAGAGGACGCACCTGCTCGCCCTCGGAATGGTGGGCGCGATCCAGGAGCTACTGATCGAGTGGGTTCTGGCTACCACCCCGCCGCCCCTGGAACACCTCATCGAGACGGCCGTCCACATCTTCCGGCGCTCCTTCGGCACCTGATCACCCAGTGCCCTCACCAGGCCCCTGAGCCCCACCGGTGACCGGGCCACAGGCCGCGATCAGGCCACGGCGGCGGCCGGAAGCTCCACCGTGAGCACCCGGTGCAACCGGGTGACGGCGAGCAGCCGCATGACGCGCGGGGGCACCGCCCGCAGGACGAGGCGGCGTTCCGCGCGAAGCGCGCGGTGATGCGTGCCGACGAGCACGCCGAGACCGGTGGCGTCGATCATCTCTAAGTCGGACATATCGACGATCATGTCACCGTCGCCGGAGTCGACCGCGTCGTGCAGGCGCGGACGCAGCCTCGCGACCGTGCCCACGTCGAGACGCGACCCGACGCTGACCACCTGGTATCCCGGACCACTCCGGCGTGGCATGCCGCCTCCTCACGTCCGGCGACCTTGACAGGCCGCGTAAGAAGCCTGCCCACCCCTCCGCGACCTATGCCGCCATCTGCCGGAAACCGGGCAGAGGCGGTCTCCCGGCGGCCGTTACGCTGGGCGGCATGACACGAGCTGACAACGAGAAGCCGGTGGTGCTCTCCAAGATCTACACCCGCACCGGCGACGACGGCACCACGACGCTCGGAGACATGAGCCGCACACGGAAGACCGATCCCCGGCTCGCCGCGTACGCCGACGTCGAGGAGGCGAACGCCGCCATCGGCGTGGCCATGGCGCTGGGCGCCCTGTCCCCCGAGATCTCCGAGGTGCTGGCCCGGGTGCAGAACGAGCTGTTCGATGTCGGAGCCGACCTGTGCACGCCCGTGACGGAGAATCCCGAGTTTCCCCCGCTGCGGGTGGAGCCGTCCTACATCGAGTGGCTGGAGTCGCAGTGCGACCGGTTCAACGAGGAGCTGAAGCCGCTGCGCAGCTTCATCCTCCCCGGCGGCGCGCCCGGCCCGGCGTTCCTGCACGTGGCCCGCACGACCGTACGGCGTGCCGAACGCACCACCTGGTCGGCGGTGGAGACCCATGACGACGTGAACCCGCTCACCGCGAAGTATCTCAACCGCCTGAGCGACCTGATGTTCATCATCTGCCGTACCGCCGCGAACGGCCAGGAGCTGCTCTGGAAGCCCGGGGGCACCCGCTAGTCACTCAACCCGCCGAGCGGAGACACGACTACGCCGCGTCGAGGTGGGCGCTGGGAGGAGCCGACTCGACCCACGCGAGGAAGCCGGTGAGGGCGTCCTCGCTCATGGCGAGCGAGACGCCCGCGCAGTCGACGGTCCAGTAGCCCGCGGGGCCCTCCTCGCCGACGAGGGGACGACGGGTGGAAACGGTGAGGCCGCGCCTCGCGATAGCGTGGCGCGGCCTCAGTCGCAGTCCAAGAAACGGAATCCAGTGGAGCTCTCCGCCCGCGTAGCGGGCCACCCCACTTTTCCAGGCGCGGTCTCCCGTGCGGAGACTACATACGACGTTCCCCCGGGATCGTGCGAGCACGAGCCCGCGGAGAACCAGGAGGACGGCGATCGCCACAACGCTTATCAGAATGTCAAGCGCCGCCATCGTCGCCCCCCACTTTCATGTTCGTTGTCGGTCAGACCTCTTCGCCGGCAGCACGCAGCCGGGCCCTGGCACGCTTGGCCTCGAGCTGGGCGTCGGTGTCCTCGCCGTCGGCGTCGACGGACGCGAGAGCACGCTGCAGAGCGTCACGAGCCGCGGCCACGTCGACCTCGGACCCGAGCTCGGCGGTCTCGGCCAGAACCGACACATCGTTGTTGGCCACCGAGATGAACCCGCCGTGGACGGCGGCGACGATGTCGCCACCCTCTGCGCGCTTCACGCGGAGGACACCGCCCTCTACGAGGACACCCAGCACGGGCGCATGATTCGGCATAATACCGATCTCACCGTCCACGGTCTTGGCAATCACCATGTCGGCCTCGCCGGACCAGATCTCGCGTTCCGGCGACACGACGCCGATGCGGAGCTTTGCCATCACAAACCTTCCTCGAATGCCGGTACGGCGGGGCCGTACCGGCACCCAGTTGTCAGCGGGCCAGTTCCTTCGCCTTGGCGATGGCCTGGTCGATGCCGCCGACCATGAAGAACGCCTGCTCGGGCAGGTGGTCGTACTCGCCCTCGCACAGGCCCTTGAAGGAGCGGATGGTCTCCTCGACCGGCACGAACTCTCCCGGCTGGCCGGTGAACGCCTCGGCGGCGTACATCGGGTGGGACAGGAAGCGCTCGATGCGGCGAGCCCGCTGGACGACGACCTTGTCCTCTTCCGAGAGCTCGTCGATGCCGAGGATCGCGATGATGTCCTGCAGTTCGCGGTACTTCTGCAGGATCCGCTTGGTCTCCTGGGCCACCCGGTAGTGCTCCTCGCCGACGATCTGCGGGTCGAGGATCCGGGAGCTGGAGTCGAGCGGGTCCACCGCGGGGTAGATGCCCTTCTCCGAGATCGGCCGCGAGAGAACGGTCTGCGCGTCGAGGTGCGCGAACGCGTTGTGCGGGGCCGGGTCGGTGATGTCGTCCGCGGGGACGTAGATCGCCTGCATCGAGGTGATCGAGTGACCGCGGGTCGAGGTGATGCGCTCCTGGAGAACGCCCATCTCGTCGGCCAGGGTCGGCTGGTAACCCACCGCGGACGGCATACGGCCGAGCAGGGTGGACACCTCGGAACCGGCCTGGGTGAAGCGGAAGATGTTGTCGATGAACAGCAGCACGTCCTGCCCCTGCTCGTCACGGAAGTACTCCGCCATGGTCAGCGCGGAGAGCGCGACCCGCAGACGGGTGCCCGGGGGCTCGTCCATCTGGCCGAACACCAGGGCGGTGTCCTTGAGGACGTCCGCCTCCTCCATCTCCAGCCAGAGGTCGTTGCCCTCACGGGTGCGCTCGCCGACGCCGGCGAACACCGACGTACCGGAGAACTTCAGCGCGACCCGGCGGATCATCTCCTGGATGAGGACGGTCTTGCCGACACCCGCGCCGCCGAACAGGCCGATCTTGCCACCCTTGACGTACGGGGTGAGCAGGTCGATGACCTTGATGCCGGTGGGCAGCATCTCGGTGCGCGACTCGAGCTGGTCGAACGGCGGCGAGGGACGGTGGATGCCCCAGCGCTCGGTGATCTGGAGCGAGGAGGTGGGGGTGTCCAGCGCCTCGCCGAGGGTGTTCCACACGTGGCCCTTGACGACGTCGCCGACGGGCACCGAGATGGGGCCGCCGGTGTCGTTCACGACGGCGCCGCGCACGAGGCCGTCGGTGGGCTGCATGGAGATGGCGCGGGCCAGGTTGTCACCCAGGTGCTGGGCGACCTCCAGGGTCAGCAGCTTGGTCTCCTCGCCGAGGGTGACCTCGGTGGTGAGGGCGTTGTAGATTTCCGGCATCGCCTCGACGGGGAACTCCACGTCGACGACGGGACCCGTGACGCGGGCCACACGACCTACGGCGGTCGCGACGGTCTCAACAGTCATTGTGGTTTCTCACTCTTTCCCCGCTGAGGCGTCGGCGAGCGCGTTGGCGCCACCGACGATCTCACTGATTTCCTGGGTGATCTCGGCCTGGCGAGCCTGGTTCATCTGCTGGGTGAAGGTGCGGATGAGCTCGTTGGCGTTGTCGGTCGCCGACTTCATCGCCCTTCGGCGGGAGGCGTGCTCCGAGGCGGCCGACTGGAGCAGCGCGTTGTAGATGCGCGACTCGATGTAGCGGGGAAGGAGCTGGTTCAGCACCTCACCCGCGGTCGGCTCGAACTCGTAGTACGGCAGCGGGCCCTCGGCCGGCTCCTCGGTGGTCTCCTCCACCTCGAGCGGCAGGATCCGCTTGACCTGCACCTCCTGCGTAAGCATGGAGACGAACTGCGTGTACACGACGTGGATCTCGTCGATCCCGTTCTCGTCCACGAAGGCGTCGACCAGCGAGCCGGCGATGTCCTTGGCGTGGGAGTAGAGCGGGTTGTCGGAGAACCCCGACCACTCCCCGCTCATCTCCCGGCTGCGGAAGCGGTGCCATCCGATGCCCTTGCGGCCGACGACGAACGGCTTCATCTGCACGTTGCGGCCACGCAGGTGACCGGCCAGCGCCTCGGCCTCGCGCAGGATGTTGGCGTTGAAGCCTCCGGCGAAACCGCGGTCGCTGGTCACGATCAGCACGCCGGCCGTTGACGGCTGGTCCTTCTCGACCGTCAGCGGGTGGTCGACCTCCGCGGTGTTGCTGAGGACGGCCGACACCGCGCGAGTGATCTCACGCTCGTACGGTACGGCCGCCTCCATGCGCTGCTGCGCCTTGATGATGCGGGACGAGGCGATGAGCTCCTGGGCGCGCGTGATCTTCGCCGTGGACTTGACCGACCTGATCCGCCGCCGCAGCAGTCTTAGCTGGGCACCCATGAGCTACTTCTTCTCGGTCTTGCGGACGTGCTTCACGATCTTCTCCTGGCCGACCTCGTCCGCCGTGAGCGCCTCGACCGGCTCGTCCTGGATCAGCAGCTCGCCGGTCGACGTCTGGAACGTCTTCTTGAACTCCGTGATCGCGTCCTTGAGGGTCGTGATCGTGTCGTCGTTCAGATCCTTGGTCTCGCGGATGCTGTCGAGGACGCCCTTGTACTTCGAGGAGAGGTACTCGAGGAACTCGGCCTCGAAGCGGGCCACGTCCTCCAGCGGTACGTCGTCGAGCTCGCCGCTGGTGCCGGCCCAGACCGAGACGACTTCCTTCTCCACAGGATACGGGGTGTACTGCGGCTGCTTGAGCAGCTCGACCAGGCGGGCACCACGCTCCAGCTGGGCGCGGGAGGCCGCGTCCAGGTCGGAGGCGAAGGCCGCGAAGGCCTCCAGGTCGCGGTACTGCGACAGGGACAGGCGCAACGTGCCGGCCACCTTCCGCATCGCCTTGATCTGCGCCGACCCGCCGACTCGGGAGACCGAGACACCGACGTTGATCGCCGGACGGACACCCGCGTTGAACAGGTCGGTCTCCAGGAAGCACTGACCGTCGGTGATGGAGATGACGTTGGTCGGGATGAACGCCGAGACGTCGTTGCCCTTGGTCTCGATGATCGGAAGACCGGTCATCGACCCCGCGCCGAGGTCGTCGGAGAGCTTGGCGCAGCGCTCCAGCAGACGCGAGTGCAAGTAGAAGACGTCACCGGGGAACGCCTCGCGGCCCGGCGGACGGCGCAGCAGCAGGGACACGGCGCGGTAGGCGTCGGCCTGCTTGGTCAGGTCGTCGAAGACGATGAGAACGTGCTTGCCCTGGTACATCCAGTGCTGGCCGATGGCCGAACCGGTGTAGGGCGCCAGGTACTTGTAACCGGCCGGGTCCGAGGCGGGGGCGGCGACGATGGTGGTGTACTCCATCGCGCCCGCCTCCTCCAGGCGGGCCCTGACCTGCGCGATCGTTGAGCCCTTCTGGCCGACCGCGACGTAGACGCAGCGAACCTGCTTCGCCGGGTCGCCGGTGGCCCAGTTCTCGCGCTGGTTGAGGATCGTGTCCACGGCGATCGCGGTCTTGCCCGTGCCGCGGTCGCCGATGATCAGCTGGCGCTGGCCGCGGCCGATCGGCGTCATGGCGTCGATCGCCTTGAGGCCGGTCTGCAGCGGCTCCTTCACCGGCTGGCGCTGGACGACCGAGGGCGCCTGCACTTCGAGGGGACGGCGCCCCTCCGCCTCGATCGGGCCCTTGCCGTCAAGGGGGTTGCCCAGCGGGTCGACCACGCGGCCGAGGAAGGCGTCCCCGACCGGCGCGGACAGGACCTCGCCCGTCCGGCGGACCGACTGGCCCTCCTCGACTCCGCTGAAGTCGCCGAGGACGACGACACCGATCTCCCGGACATCCAGGTTCAGCGCCAGACCGCGCGTACCGTCCTCGAACTCAAGCAGTTCGTTCGCCATCGCCGAGGGAAGGCCGGAGATGTGGGCGATGCCGTCGCCGGCGTCGACGACGGTCCCGATCTCCTCACGCGCCCCGCCTTCCGGCTCGTACGCCTGAACGAACCGCTCAAGCGCGTCCCGGATCTCGTCCGGCCGGATCGTCAGCTCCGCCATCTCTACTCAGTCTCCCTAATCATCGGCCGCCTCGACACTCCTAGCCGGCCAACCGGCGGCGGACATCTTCAATACGTCCTGCGATCGTGGTGTCGATCATCTCGTCACCGAGCCTGACCGAGAATCCACCCAGCACCCGCGGATCCACCTCGGTGTTCAGGTGGATGTCACGACCGTAAGTGGTGCGCAACCAGGTTGCGAGACGCTCCCTTTGGACATCGCTCAGCGGAACCGCGCTCCGCACCACGGCGACAAGCTGCTGCCGCTGCTCCGCGACGAGCTGGATGTACGCCTCCAGCGCTCGTTCCAAGCTACGCCCTCGCGGGTGCAGCACGACCTGCGTGATCAGCCGCAGCGAGGCCGGCGCGACCCTGTCGCCCAGCAGTTCGGCGAGCAGTTGCCGCTTCGCGTCCCCTGGGATGGCCGGGTCGACCAGCGCCAGGCGCAGCGAGGGATTGGCCTCGACGATGCGGCCGAACCGGAAAAGCTCGTCCTCCACGTCGTCGAGCCGGCCCTGTGACTCGGCCTCGGCGGCCGAGGCGATGACGCTGAGCCGCTCCAGCGCGTCCGAGAGGTCCGCGGACCTGGACCACTTGGCGGAGACGGCCGCGACGACCGTCTCCAGGGCGGCGTCACTGATCTTGCCGCCCAGCAGGGACCGCACGACCTCGGCCTTCTGCTCCGCGGAACGGGCAGGGTCGGCGAGGTTGCGCCGGAGCCCGTGCTCGCGGTCGAGCAGGACGGCGACGCCGTGCAGATCCTCGGCCAGGCGGCCGAGGTCCGCCGTCGCGGCCACCGCGTTGAAACGCTCTTCGACGGCGGCGAACGAGGTGCGGCTCAGGCCCCTCATCAGCGCACCGCCGCCCCGCCCGCGGACTCGAGCTCCTCAAGGAACCGGTCCACGACACGGCTCTGCCGGGTCTCGTCCTCGAGCGACTCCCCGACGATGCGGCCGGCGAGCTCGGTCGCGAGGCGACCCAGCTCGCCGCGCAGCTGGGCGAACGCCTGCTGGCGGTCGGCCTCGATCTGCGCGTGCGCCGCCTCGACCAGGCGCCGGGCCTCGGCCTGGGCCTCTTCACGGAGCTCGACCTTGATCTGCGCGGCCTGCTCACGAGCCTCTTCCCGCATGCGGGCGGCCTCGTGACGTGCCTCGTTCAGCTTGGCCTTGTACTCCTCCAGCGTGCGCTGGGCTTCGGCCTGGGCGTCCTCGGCCTTCTTGATGCCACCTTCGATGGCCTCGGTCCGCTCCTCCAGCGTCTTTTGGATGCGCGGGGTGAGGATCCTGCCGACGACGATGAAGACGACCAGGAACGCGAAGCCGCCGACGATGAGCTCGTAAGCATGCGGGATGAGCGGATTCTCCGCTTCCGCGGCGAGGAGCTTGGCTCCCAGAGTCATGGCTGCAGCCTTTCGTCAGGGGTTGTTCGCGTTACTTGATGCCCTGGAAGATGAACGGCGCGACCAGACCGATGAGGGCCAGCGCCTCGGTGAGGACGAAGCCCAGCAGCATGTTCTGGCGGATCAGGCCGTAGGCCTCGGGCTGGCGGGCGATCGCCTGCACGCCCTGACCGAAGATGATGCCGACGCCGATGCCGGGGCCGATGGCGGCGAGGCCATAGCCGATGGCGGTGACGTTGCCGGAGACCTCAGCGAGAAGGCTCATTGTGATGCTTTCCTTTACTTGTCGGCCGGTGAAGATTCACCGGTCAGTACCAGGTCAGTAGAGAGACTCAGTGCTCGGGGTGCAGCGAGCCGCCGATGTACATCGCGGCCAGCATCGTGAAGAGGAACGCCTGCAGGAACTCGATGAAGATCTCGAACCCGGTCATGACGATGGTCATCACCACACCGAGGACGCCCACCGCGGCGCCGGTGACGGTCAACCTCTCGAAGAGGAACCAGAAGCCGACCGCGCTGAAGAACGCCAGCAGCATGTGACCGGCGAACATGTTGGCGAAGAGTCGGACCGCGTGCGTGAACGGCGCGATGATCAGGTTCGAGAGGAACTCGATCGGAGCCAGCAGCACGTAGATCGGCTTGGGCAGCCCCGGCGGGAACATCATGTTCTTGAAGTAGCCGACGAGCCCCTGGTGCTTGATCCCCAGGTAGAGCTTGATCACGTAGATCGTGATCGCGAAGACGAATGGGAAAGCGATGTGCGACGCGATCGGAATCTGGACGAACGGCACGACACCGAAGATGTTGTAGAGGAGGATCAGGAAGAACAGAGAGAGCAGCAGCGGCATCCAGCGCTCGGCGTCCTTGCCCAGGAACGGGCGGGCCACCTGGTCGCGGACGAAGAGGTAACCGAGCTCACCCATGTTCTGCATGCCGCGAGGCACGAGCTTCGGCCTGGAGAAGGCGGCCCACCCGAGCGCGCAGACAATGAGCGCGCCTGCAACGGCGAGCAAGGTGGGCTTCGACGCCCATTCCGGGGCGCCTGGCCAGAGCGGGGGGAAGTTGAAGATCGAAGGCCCCGGGGCTTCGAACTCTCCGTCGGCGAGGACCGTCAGCGCGCTCACGCGGCGTTCCCTCCAAGATGGTGGATCAACAGAAGACTGCGGGATGTGGTCGGCGCGCTCAGCGGCCGTACTTCACATAGACCAGGTAGACAGCGAGCACGACCCCGAGGATGACGCCTATCGGGAAAAACGCGCCCACGCCGGTCCAACGGTCCAGCAACCAGCCGACACCGCCCCAGACCAGCATCCCGGCGATCAGTGTGCTCGGGACGGACCAGGCGGCATTGGCGAAGTCGCGGCCGTCTTCCTCGGGCTTGCGCTGCTCGCTCATCGCGGGCACGACGATAGCAGGCGGGCGGGGGACTAGTCATATCGGACCCCACACCGGCCCCGGGGAATCTTACGCTCATCACCGGCCACCCTGTCCGGGGACCTTGGCATCCGGGTCGACGTAAAGCATTTTGAGTTTGAGGAAGGCGCGCACCTCGCCGATCGTCCACACGATCGTGCAGATGACGACGCTCCAACCGAAGGCCCGCGGCGCGAAGGCCGTGGCGTCCGAGAAGGAGCTCAGCAGCACCATCAGCAGGACGACCTTCACCAGATAGCCCAGCACGGCGGCCAGCATCATCAGCTGCGGCGAGACGCGGCCCGCCCAGGTGACGGCGACCAGGCCGGCGGTGAAGAACGCGGCGACCACGACGACCCCGATCGCCGCTCCCAGCGCACCCTTGGTTCCGGCCATCAGCGCGGCCACGACCACGACAACCAGCCCGACCGCGATGGTGGGTATAGCCGCGCCTTTGAGCGCGCGAACGTCGTTGGCCTGCATCGGTGCTCCAAGAAACAGTTGTCAAGCGAGCGATTGCTACCTTGCGAGGCGAGTCCTGCCCGCCCCTGCTAGTGAAAGGTATCACAAGCTCAGGAATGGCCGCCTTTACCTGGGCTTTCGTGCTGGTAGACCGATGAATCGACGACCAGCCGCCGGCGCCCGGCGGAACCGGGCGGGCCGGCCGGTGTCAAGGAACCGCAGGGTTCAGCCCGTCGCCGCCGAGGCGCGCGAACTGGTGGCCGCGCCCGGCACGGGCGGGTCCTCCGCGGCCGGGCCGGAGTCGGGCGCGGGCCCCCGTCCGGAGGCGTGGGCGCCCCCGCCACGGCCTCCCCGCCCCGAACGCCAGACCGGCAGGCCCATCATGACCAGCACGACCAGCGCGAGCAGCACGACGACGGGGAAGACGATCAGTGGCACGCCGCCGACCGACAGGCCAACGACGGTCGCGGCGAACAGGAACGTCCACGCGTACATGATGAGGACGGTGCGCCGGTGGGAGTGGCCCACCTGCAGCAGCCGGTGGTGCAGGTGACCACGGTCGGGCGCGAAGGGCGACTTCCCGTACGAGGTGCGCCGCACCACCGCCATGATGAGGTCGGCCAGCGGGAGCACCATGACCGCGAGGGGAAGCAGGATGGGCAGGACGACGGGGAACCGGTTGATGTCGCTGGCCCCCGCGGCGCCGTTGTAGTCGACCGTGCCGGTCACCGTGACCACCGAGGTGGCGAGCACCAGGCCGATCAGCATCGCGCCCGTGTCGCCCATGAAGATCTTGGCGGGGTGGAAGTTGTGCGGCAGGAAGCCCAGGCACATCCCGATCAGGACCGCGGTGATGGCCGCCGTGATGCTGAGGCGGCCCTGGTCCATGCTGTCGGTGAGCGCGATCGTCCACGCGAACGTCGCCAGCGCGGCGATGCAGACGATGCCGGCCGCCAGGCCGTCCAGGCCGTCCACGAAGTTCACCGCGTTGATGGCCACGACGACGATCAGGATGGTGATGATCGTCTGCAGCGTGCTGTCGAGGCTGATCGTGTTGCCGTTGGGCAGGGGGACCCACAGAAGGGTCAGCTTGAACGCGACGAGCAGCCCCGCCGCGGCGATCTGACCCCCGAGCTTGATGAAGGCGTCCATCCCCCACCAGTCGTCCAGGAAGCCGATCAGCACGATCACGCCGCCCGCGAGGGCCAGCGCGATGACGGTCTTGCCGTCGCCCATCCGGGAATCGGCCAGTTTGGGGCCGATGTGGTCGAGTTTGCTGGCGACGAACAGCCCTGCCATCATGCCGGCGTACATCGCCAGGCCGCCGAGGCGCGGGGTGCGGACCGTGTGCACGTCTCTCTCGCGGATCTCCGGCGCGGCGCCGATGCGCAGCGCGAAAACCCTGACCAGCGGGACCAGCAGATAGGTGACCGCCGCTGCGACCAGCGCTATGAGAGTGTATTCGCGCACGAACCTAGTTTCCCGGATTGTCCGGTCAGATGTGACCGGAAAACTGCACAGAACAGCACATTAACCGCGTGGATACGCTGGATGACCCCGGGTGAGCTGCGTCACCCGCTCGGCCACCGACGCTACCGCACCCTGATCACGCACGGCCTGAGCGACCATCGAGGCGATCTCCTTCATCTCCGTCACCCCCATGCCCTGCGTCGTGACGCACGGGGTGCCGATGCGAATGCCGGAGGTCACCGTGGGCGGCTCGGGGTCGTACGGGATCGCGTTGCGGTTGAGAGTGATCTTCGCACGGGCGCAGCTCTGCTCGGCCGTCGCTCCCGTCACCCCGAGGCCACGCAAATCGATCAGCGCGAGATGGGTATCGGTGCCGCCGGAGACCGGGCGCATGCCCTCGCCCGCCAGCGCGTCGGTCAGCGCACGGGCGTTGGCCACCACCTGCTCGGCGTACGCGCGGAACTCAGGCCGCCCCGCCTCGCCGAAGGCCACCGCCTTGGCCGCGATCGCGTGCATCAGCGGGCCGCCCTGGACGAACGGGAACACCGCACGGTCGATCTTGGAGGCGAGCTCCGCCGTGCACAGGATGCCCCCGCCCCTCGGCCCGCGCAGGGCCTTGTGCGTCGTGAACGTCACCACGTCGGCGTGCGGCACGGGCGAGGGAACGGCGCCCCCCGCCACCAGGCCGATCGTGTGCGCGGCGTCCACGAGCAGCCAGGCCCCCACCTCGTCGGCGATGCCCCGGAACACCGTGAAGTCGATGAGCCTGGGATACGCCGTGGCGCCGCAGATGATCAGCTTGGGCTGGTGCCGCACCGCCAGCTCGCGGACCTCGTCGTAGTCGATGGTCTCAGTGTCGCGCCGCACGCCGTACGCCACGACGTTGAACCAGCGCCCGGAGAAGTTCACCTTGGAACCGTGGGTCAGGTGGCCGCCGTGGGACAGCTCCATCGCGAGCATGGTGTCGCCCGGCTGGAGCAGCGCCGCGTAGGCGGCCAGGTTGGCCGACGAGCCCGAATGCGGCTGGACATTGGCGTGATCGGCTCCGAACAGCGCCTTCGCCCGGTCGATGGCGAGCCGCTCGGCACGGTCGACCACCTCGCAGCCGCCGTAGTAGCGCCGGCCGGGGTAACCCTCGGCGTACTTGTTGGTGAGCGTCGATCCCAGCGCCGCGATCACGGCGGGCGAGGCGAAGTTCTCGCTGGCGATCAACTGGAGGCCGCCGCGCTGCCGCCCGAGCTCGTCGAGCAGAACCTGGGCGATCTCCGGATCCTCCCGCTGAAGCTCGGAGAAATCAGGCCCGTAGAAGTCATCAGCGTGCTCGTGGCCGCGCTCTTTCGCGTGCATGGCTCGCTCACCACTCCTTCCCCCGCGCGAAACGCGTGCGGTAAGGACCACCGATCTCCCCACTGTATGCCTCGTGATGCCAGGTCACCGCACTTCCGCGGCGACGATCAGCTGTAGGCGTGGGGAGCGCTGGACGCCGTCGGCACCCAGCGGGGGGTGTCCGCCGCCTGGTCGCTGATGGCGGTCAGCACGGCCTGGCGGTACATGCCGAGACGGTTGCGCCACTCGGTCATGTCCTGGACGTACCGCTCGGCGACCGGCGCGTCCCAGACATCCCGGCTGCGGGCCATCTGGTACGCCTTGTCCAGCGAGGTGGTGAGCCCTTCGAGCAACGGCTGCGTCTGCTGCCAGAGGTCGACGAGCTTTTGGTACTCGGGGTTGAAGCGCCAGTTGCTCGCCTGGCCGTCCGGGCTGAACGGGTCGGCCGAAGACGACGCGGGGGGCGTCTCCCCAGGCTGGAGCGGCTGCGGCGCCGGCGGGTCGGTATACATCTCAGGCGGCCCTCCTCTACGAACCGGACGGCGATGTCACGCCGCCCTCGTCCTCAGGCGACGAACTCGAACCCCACCCATCCGGCGGCGCCTCAGAGCCCTCCCGCCACCCGGCCGACGAGGCCGAACCGGGGAACGCGGATGAGCCGCCGAGCTGCCCAGCACCCGCTTCGGCACCGCCTGGACCACTCCGGTAACCGTCACCATCGCGGAACCCGCCGTTCTCGGAACCACCGCTCTGGACGCCGTCACCGTACTGGGAACCACCGCCGCCCTGGGGGCCGTCACCGTACTGGGAACCACCGCCGTTCCGGAGGCCGTCGCCATTCTGGGGGCCGTCGCCGTTCTGGGGGCCGTCGCCGTTCTGGGGGCCGTCGCCGCTGTAATGGCCATATCGGGCCGCGTCGTCGGCCGGGGCATAAACACCTGACTGAACATGCTGACCGGGCTGGACAACGCCCTGAGGAGCCGCGAGAGCCTGCCCTGTCGCCTGCCCGCCCGAATCCGGGGCCAGGGGTGCCGACGGCTTGGCCGAGCCGGACGGATCGCCGGGCTCGATATAGCCGACAGGCCCGTCCGCGTGAGGATGGCCTGGCGCGGCCCCGTCGGGAGGGACGACCACCGGCTGTTCCGTCGGGGGGATTTTGTCCATGTTCTGCATCAGCCAGCGGAGATGCTCCGCGCTGGGCGGCTTCATCGTGACCTCGACGACCCTTACGCCATCGACGTCGATCACCCGGGTCCGCTCCTGCGTGGTGTCGATGTCGTGGGGATTGTCCACAGTCGGCGTATCAAGCTGCCCATCGGCCCCGCCCTGCCCCCCATCCCCAGCCGGAGGCACGGACTGCGGCTGCCCACCCTCCGGAGCCGAGTCCCCAGTAGGCGCCGGGTCAGCCTTCGGAGCCGCATCACCCTGCGGAGCGGAGTCCCCCGTAGGCGCAGAATCCGCATTGGGAACGGAATCCCCCTTAGGAACGGAGTCCCCCGTGGGCGCCGGTTCAGCCCTCGGAGCCGCATCACCCTGCGGAGCGGAGTCCCCCGTAGGCGCAGAATCCCCATTTGGAGCAGGGTCACCCTGAGGGGCCGAGTCCCCCGTGGGCGCCGGGTCGGACTTGTCGGCCTTCGGGCTGGGATCCGAGTTATCGGACTTGGGAGTGTCGTGCTTGTCAGGCTTGTCGGCCTGAGGGGCGTCGTGCTTGTCGGAAGGCTTGGGAGCGGGATCCGGCTTGTCGGCCTTCGGCGAAGGATCGGACCGATCGGCCTCGGGAGACTCGTGCCTCTCGGGCTTTTCCGCCTGCGGAGACTCGACCTTGTGGGTCTTGTCCTGCGAGTCGCTCTTGGGGACCTCGTGCGTGTGGCCCTTGGGGTCGTGCTTGTCAGCCTTGGGGGCGGGATCCTTGTCGTGCTTTTCGGCCTTAGGGGCGTCGTGCGTGTCGCCCTTGGGGGCGGGATTTTCGTGCTTCTCGGCCTTAGGGGCGTCGTTCTTGTCGGGCTTGTCGGCCTTGGGGGCGTCGTTCTTGTCGGACTTTGGAGTGTGGTCCTTGTCGGCCTTGGGAGCATGATCCTTGTCCGTCTTCGGGGGATCTTGCTTCTGCGACTTGTCGTGGGAGTCGCTGGTGGGCGTGCCGTCCTTGTCGGACTTCTCGGACTTGTCGCCCTGAGACTTCGAGTCGTGCTTGTCGGGAACGGTCTGCTTCATTCCCTTGGGGCCGGTCGCCGGGTCGTTCTGCTTTTCCTTCTTCTCCAGGAGGACGAGCCTGGCGCCGACATCCTTGACCAGCGTGTCTCCCGCGTCCGCCACCTGGGCGGGCCGATGGGTGGCCGGGACCGCCAGGCCGGCTCCGCTCGTCAGCTGGGTGATGCGGGACTCCACGGTGCGCATTTGCGCACCGGCCCGCCCGACCTCGGCCAACAGCTCACGGACCAGCTTCGGGTCCATTCCGTCCAGCTTGCCCATGGGCGTCTCCCGGTGCTCGTGGTCGCGCTCCCCCTGGTTCCGCTCACTGGAGAGGGCTCGCGCCCGCTCGCAGCCATGCTCCCTCGCTACAGCCCGTCGCTCAAGAGCACAGACGCACCTCACGGTACTGAGACCCACCGACCATACGCCCCGGCGATAGCCATACGGCATGATTCGCGGAGGACGCGAGCGGCGCCGGAGCCGGTGCCCGGACGCCGCCACTCGCGTTCCCGCGCAGCGTCAGCCGTCTTTCCTCGTCGTGTCAGCCGTCTTTCCCGTCGCGTCAGGCGTCTTTCCTCGTAGCGTCGGCCGCACCGGACTTGCCGGATCTCACCGAGTCGGCCAGACCGGCCCCGGTGTTCTCGTCCACGGGATCGATCGAGGTCGGCTTGTCGGTCTTGTCGAACTTGTCGGAGTTCTCGTACGTCTCCGCCTTCCCCGACGTCTCGGCCTTCTCCGAGGGCTCGGGCTTCTCCGAAGTCTCAACCGTCACGGAAGGCCGGACCTCGTCGGCCGGCCCGGCCTTGTCGGCGTGGTCGGCGTGGTCGGCCTTCTCGACCTGATCAGACTTGTCGGACTGATCTGGCTTGTCAGCCTGGTCGGCATTATCGGTTAGGTCGACCTTGTCGCCAGAGTCCGACTTGGCGAGGTCGGGCTCCGGTTCCGGTTCGGCGTCCGTCGCCACGTACCCGATCACGCCTCGCAGCTTCTCGACCGAGATGGCGCCCTTACGCAGCACCCGGGGCACGGGGGTCGTCAGGTCGATGATCGTGGAGGGCGTGCTGTCGGCGCACGCGCCGCCGTCGAGGTAGACCGCCACCGACTCCCCGAGCTGCTCCTCGGCGTCCGCCGCGGTCGTCGCGGGCGGCGCGCCGGACCGGTTGGCGCTGCTCACCGCCATGGGCCCGGTCTCCTTGAGAAGCTCCAGCGCGATCGCGTGCAACGGCATGCGGATCGCCACGGTGCCCTTAGTGTCGCCGAGGTCCCAGTTGAGCGAGCGGCTCGCCCGGCAGACCAGCGTCAGCGGGCCGGGCCAGAACGCGTCGATCAGATCCTGCCCGTAGCTGCCGAGGTCCTCCACCAGGGCGCCCGCCGCGCGGACGGTGCCGACCAGCACGGGGACGGGCATGTCTCTGCCACGCCCCTTGGCCTCCAGAAGGTCCGCGACCGCCGACGGGGTGAAGGCGTCGGCCCCGATGCCGTAGACCGTGTCGGTCGGTATGACCACGAGCTCGCCGGCCCTGATGGCCGACGCGGCGTCGGCCAGCCCTGCGGCACGCTCCTCGATGTTCGAAGAGTCATAGCGTCGACTCACGACTTTTCATCCTCCCACGTGGGTGAGCCCGGCGCCGGGAGACCGGTGCGGGCTCCTATTCCTGGCCGAACCGTGCCGTGACGAAACGATCGCGGTTGGCGAGATCGGCGTTGTTACGAGCGTCCCGCCAGCCGCGCTCCTCGGAGAACACGAGATAGACGGCCGAGCCCTGCTGGTCCGCGTGCTCGACGGCCACGAGGCCTCCGGGACGCAGTAACCGCCGCGCCGTACGCTCGACGGCGCGCACCTCGTCGAGGCCGTCCTCCCCCGAGCCGTACAGGGCGCGGGACGGATCGTAGTCGCGCACCTCGGGATCGCGTGGCACGGCCCCAGGAGGGATGTACGGCGGGTTGGAGACGACCAGGTCAACCTGGCCGTCGAGCTCGGGAAGGCAGTCGGCGAGATCCTCGGGATGGAGGGACACGCGGCCCTGACCATGCTCCACGATGTTCTGCTTGGCCCAGCCGTACGCCACCGGATCGACCTCGACCGCGTGCACCTGGGCGAGCGCGACCTCCTGGGCGATCGACAGGGCGATGGCGCCCGAGCCGGTGCCGAGATCGACCACGACCGGGGACGCGACGTCCATCTCGCGCAGCCGGTCGATCGCCCAGCCCGCGACCACCTCGGTCTCAGGCCGCGGCACGAACACACCGGGACCGACCTCCAGCGACAGATACCGGAAGTAGGCGTGCCCGGTGATGTGCTGCAGCGGCTCGCGCGACTCGCGCCGCGCGATGCCCTCCCAGAACAGCGCGTCGAACTCGGAATCGGGCACCGTGTGGAGCTGGCCACGCCGCACACCATGGACGAACGCCGCGATCTCCTCAGCGTCGGTTCGCGGTGAGGGCACACCCGCCTCGGCGAGCCGGGCGGTCGCCAGCGCTATCTCGTCCATCAGCAGGGTCATGGGAGTTTTCGTCGATTGTGTCGTTACGAGTGGGAGGCGAGCTTGTCCGCCATCTCGGCGTCCGCCAGGGCCTGTATGACCGCGGAGAGGTCGCCGTCGAGGACGTGGTCGAGGTTGTAGGCCTTGAACCCTACGCGGTGGTCGGAGATGCGGTTCTCCGGGTAGTTGTAGGTGCGGACGCGCTCGGAACGATCGACCGTGCGCACCTGCGACTTGCGCTCGGCCGAGGCCGCGGCGTCGGCCTCCTCCTGGGCTATGGCGAGGAGCCGCGCACGCAGGATCCGCAGGGCGGACTCCTTGTTCTGCAGCTGGCTCTTCTCGTTCTGGCAGGAGACGACCACTCCGGTCGGCACGTGGGTGATCCGCACGGCGGAGTCGGTGGTGTTGACGCTCTGCCCGCCCGGACCGGAGCTGCGGAACACGTCGACGCGGAGGTCGTTGGGGTCGATCTGCACCTCGACGTCCTCCGCCTCGGGGTACACGAGGACGCCGGCCGCGGAGGTGTGGATGCGGCCCTGCGACTCGGTGACCGGAACGCGCTGGACCCGGTGGACCCCGCCCTCGAACTTCAGGCGCGACCAGACGCCGTCGGCGCCCTTGCCCTTCACCGCGACGGTGACGTCCTTGTAGCCGCCGAGATCGGAGTGCTGGGCGTCGATGATCTCGGCCTTCCAGCCGACGCGCTCGGCGTACCGGAGGTACATGCGGAGCAGGTCTCCGGCGAACAGGGCCGACTCCTCGCCGCCCTCGCCGGCCTTGATCTCCATGATGATGTCTTTGTCGTCGTTGGGGTCGCGCGGGACGAGCAGGTGTGTGAGCCGCTCCTCCAGCGGGGAGATGCGGCCCTCGAGCTCGACGGCCTCCTCGGCGAAGGCCGGGTCCTCGCCGGCGAGCTCCTTGGCGGCCTGCAGGTCGTCCCGGACGCCTTCGAGCTCACGGTAGGTGGAGACGATGGGGGTCAGCTGCGCGTAGCGCTTACCGAGGGTCCGCGCCTGGTTCTGGTCGGCGTGCACGGCGGGGTCGGCGAGCTTCTGCTCAAGCTCCGCGTACTCGTTGAGCAACTCGTCGAGGTTCACCGTGTGTCCTTCTTCCATCACAAACAGGCAAGAACCGGGGCCATCACCAAGAACGCCGACCCGGGCCCGCCCCCCAGAATGGGGGACGACTCCGAGCCGGCGCTTCTTGCCGAGCTACTTGCTCGCGGGCTTCTTGCCGAAACGCTTCTCGAAGCGGGCGACCCGGCCACCGGTGTCCAGGATCTTCTGCTTGCCCGTGTAGAACGGGTGGCAGGCGGAGCACACGTCGGCGTGGATGACGCCGTTCTTGGCGGTGCTACGGGTGGTGAAGCTGCTGCCGCAGCTGCACGTCACCTGAGTGGTGGCGTACTCCGGGTGAATGTCGGGCTTCATGTCAATCCTCTCTGGCGCGGTCGCCGGGTCGCCTTCGTCTCTCGCGGTCAGGTGACGCGCGGGCGGGCGGGAACCGGAACCGCCGTGGTTCGGCTACCAGTGTGCCAGATCCTGTAACCACACCAGGCCATCGATCATTCCCGGGCGGGAGGGACCAGGTCCCGGGCGGGACTGGAGGCTGACACGACACCGCCGAAGTGGTCTCCGGCGGCCTGCGGAGCCTAAGCGAAGGAACACCAATATTTACGGAAAATTCAGCAGGTGACCGCAGTCGTTGCGCCATCCGCGAGTCACGCCTCCGCCACGAGACCCGCAGGACGACCCCGCCGATACGGTCACGGCGCGCTCTCCGCGCCCGGCGGACGAGCCGTGCGCGTTACCTAGACGTGGCCCAGATAGGCCAGGACGGCGAGCACCCGGCGATGGTCGTCAGGTGTGGGATCGAGGCCGAGCTTGCCGAAGATGCCGGAGATGTGCTTCTCGACCGCGCCCTCGGTGACGCGCAGGCGCCCGGCGATCGCGTTGTTGGACCGGCCCTCCGCCATCAGCCCCAGCACCTCCGCCTCCCTCCCGGTGAGCGAGTCCATCGGGCGGTCGTGCCGGCGGCGGCTCAGCAACTGCACGACGACCTCGGGGTCGATGACCGTGCCCCCCGAGGCGACCCGGCGCACCGCGTCGAGGAACTCGGCCACGTCGGCGACCCGTTCCTTGAGCAGGTAGCCCACCGCCGCCGCGCCACGCCCGATGAGCTCGGTGGCGTACCGCTCCTCGACGTACTGCGACAGCACCAGCACGGGGAGCCCGGGCACCAGCGCACGGGCCGCGAGCGCCGCCCGTAGACCCTCGTCGGTGTGGCTCGGCGGCATGCGCACGTCGACGACCGCGAGATCGGGCTCGTACGTGCGCACGGCCTCGACCAGGCCCGGACCGTCGCCCGTCGCCGCCACCGTGTCGATGCCTCCGTCGGCGAGCAGCCTGATCAGCCCTTCTCGCAGCAGGACGGAGTCCTCCGCGATCACCACCCGCATGGCGGCCGCCACCTCATGACCATCACCACTCGTACGGTAGCCGGGCGCGGATGAGCGTGGGGCCGCCCGGCGGGCTCTCGACGGTCAACGCGCCGTCGATCGTCGCCGCGCGGTCGGCGAGCCCGGCGAGCCCGCCCCCGGGGCGTGCCTCCGCGCCGCCGACGCCGTTGTCCCGTACCTCCACCACGACCCGATCGTTCTCGCGGCTCACCTTGACCGACGCCTCGGTGGCCGCCGAGTGCCTGGCGATGTTCGTCAGCGACTCGGCGACGATGAAGTACGCGATGCTCTCCACCGCCGCGGGCGGCCGGTCGGCGCTCTCGACCGAGACGTCCACGCGGACCGGCGCCCGGGCGGCGAGCGCCGACAGCGCCGCGTCGAGGCCCCTGTCGGTGAGGATGGCCGGGTAAATGCCGCGCGCGAGATCGCGTAACTCGGTGATCGCGGCCTTGGTGCCCGCGTGGGCCTGGGCGAGCAGTTCCCTGGCCTCCTCGGGATGGGAGTCGAGCTTGGCCTGGGCCCTCCCGAGGTCCAGGGCCACCGAGAGCAGCCGCTGCTGGGCGCCGTCGTGCAGGTCACGCTCGATCCTGCGCCGCTCGGCCTCGGCGGCGTCCACGCCTCTGGCCCGGCTCGCCCGCAGGTGCATGACCCGGGCCTCGTCACCTGGACCGAGGAGCGCGGTCGCCAGCGTGCCGTGGAGCCACGCCATGGCCCGGACGATGTAGAGCGTGGCCACCAGCAGAAGCAGCCCCACGAAGGCCCACGGCAGCGACTCGGGCACGCTGGCGATCACCAGCTGGTCGGTGATCGCGGTCGTCTGGCCCATGGTCACGAGGACCGGCTGGATGAGGAACCCGATCGAGCACACCCACAACGTCAGCGATACGAAGAACTCGACCATGCCGAGCGGGAACAGCAGCAGCAGGTAACCGAGGTCCTTCCAGGTGGCGGGATCGCCGAACAGCCACCCCAGATGGACGCCGAGCCCCCGGCCCGGCCTCGGCCGGTACGGATCGGGGATGGTGACGCCCAGGGCGAGCCTGAGGAGACGGCGCTCCAGCATGGCCCCAACCCGCCAGAGCAGCATCGTCAGCACGAACAGCGGCACGCCCACCCAGACGAGGATCATCGCCAGCGCGGCGGGCACGGCCACCGCGAGGATCACGAACCAGGTGACGCCGAGGGCCGCGCTGACCATGAGGTACGGCGCGGCCCGCCAGGTCATGGGGTCGACGAGCAGGCCAAGAGGCCCGCGCGGCCCCAACGGCACGCGTTCGCGCAACGGCGGGCGCCCTGTCACCGCCGCTTCGGCAGTCATCCTGTGGCTCCTCCTGTCGGGCGTCCGGCCGGGCATCCGGACGGGCATCCTTGCGCGCAGGGGCCGGCCGCCGTGACTCGACCGGACGACACGAGCCTGCCAAGTCCTCGGGGGCGCCGCCATGGGGCAGGCGCGAGTCCTCGGGTGGGGACAACCCCACCGGACGGAGAGGAGCGCCGCCAAGCCCATCATGCCTCCGGCGGGCCGAAGAAGGGGTCCGGACGTGAAGAAGGGGCGGCGGGCCGTGTGGCCCGCCGCCCCTTCATCAG
>NZ_JBFBIK010000016.1:0-86175 GCF_040685555.1 Sphaerisporangium sp. NPDC088356 | reverse complement strand
ACCCGACCGGCGCCGGTCTCGCCGGCGAGACCGGCGAGAGGCGTCACGCGGCGTCCGGGTCGTCGACCATCACCCCGGACGACCCCCGCTACCAGAGCATGCTGCGGGGCACCAACCACCGGTTCGTCGGCAGCCCCGACTTCGTGCGCGTGGTCACCTCGACCCAGCAGGTCGTCGACACGGTCAACGAGGCGGTGGCCACCGGGCGGCGGCTCGCGGTGCGGAGCGGCGGGCACGGCCTGGAGGACTTCGTCGCCAACCCCGAGGTCAAGATCCTTCTCGACATCTCGGAGATGCAGGACGTCTATTACGACAGCTCGATGCGGGCCTTCGCCATCGAGTCCGGCGCGATGCTGAGCCACGTCTTCCGCGTGCTGTTCAAGGGCTGGGGGGTGACCATCCCCGCCGGCATGTGCCCCGACGTCGGCGTGGGCGGGCACTTCGCGGGCGGCGGGTTCGGCCCGCTGTCGCGCAGCCTCGGCGCGGTCGTCGACTACCTGTACGCGGTGGAGGTCGTGGTCGTCGGCGAGGACGGGGAGGCGCGCGCGATCGTGGCCACCCGCGAGCCGCGCGACCCGCACCGCGACCTGTGGTGGGCGCACACCGGCGGCGGTGGCGGCAACTTCGGCGTCGTGACCCGCTACTGGATGCGCAGCCCCGACGCGGTCTCCTCCGACCCGGCCGAGCTGCTCCCGAAGGCGCCTTCCGCGACGCGCAGCGGCATCGCCATGTGGTCGTGGAACTCCATGGACAAACAGGCCTTCACCAAGCTGATGCGCAACTTCTTCACCTGGTGCGAGAACAACAGCGCGGCCGGCACACCGCAGGCCCGCCTGTTCCCCTACTTCCACGCCACCCACGCCGACACCCCGCCCGGGATGATGGTCGGCGCCCTCATCGACGAGGGCACGCCCGGCGCGGAGGACCTCATGACGGCCTTCCTCGACGAGTGCGCCGAGGCGATCGGGGTCGAGCCGTCGTTCCGGTTCCAGGAGGTCCAGCCGTGGCTGTACGCGGCGGCCTACCCCGGCTACGGCGACCCGGGCAACCCGGGTGTGCGCCGGTTCAAGATCAAGGCCGCGTACCTTCGCAAGGGGTACACCGACGGCCAGATCGCCGAGATCCACCGGCACCTCACCGCCGAGGTGCACAACCCGACCCAGCTCCTGCTCGTCGGCTACGGCGGCCAGGTGAACACCGTCCCCTCCGATGCCACGGCGACCGCGCAGCGCGACTCCATCCTCAAGGCCGCCTTCCTCGGCGCCTGGGCGAGCCCGGCCCAGGACGACACCAACCTGGCGCTGATGCGGCAGCTGTTCGCCGACGTGTACGCCGGGAGCGGCGGCGTCCCGGGCCCTGACGAGTACAGCGACGGCGCGTACATCAACTATCCCGACGCCGACCTCGCCGACCCCGTGCTGAACACCTCGGGGGTGCCCTGGCACACCTTGTACTACAAGGACAACTACCCGCGGCTCCAGCAGGTCAAGAAGAAGTACGACCCCCGCAACCAGTTCCGGCACTCGCTGTCGATCCGGCTGCCCGAATAACCCGCCTCCCGGGCCTCGCCGGCGTTCCCGGGGAGGCCCGGTCCGATCGTCCGCCTGTACTCGCTGGCGTGCGGGCCAGCGCCGATCTTGGAGACACTCATGGAACAACGCTGCCCAGTCGCCCTCGACATCACCGGCAAGGACATCCACGGCGAGGCCGACAGGCTGCGGGCGCAGGGTCCCGCCACCCAGGTCGAGCTTCCCGGCGGTGTCCTCGTGTGGTACATCAGCAGCCACGCCGTCATCAGGCAACTGCTGACCGACCCCCGGGTGACCAAGAGCGCCCGCAACCACTGGCCGGCGTTCCGCAACGGCGAGATCCCGCCCGACTGGGAGCTCATCAGCTGGGTCGCCATGGACAACATCTCGACCTCCTTCGGCAAGGACCACATGCGCCTTCGGAGGCTGATCGGCAAGGCGTTCACCCCGCGCCGCGTCGAGGCGATCAGGCCGCGCATCGTGGAGCTGACCAACCAGCTCCTCGACGGGCTCGCCGCCACCGAGCCCGGCCAGGTGGTGGACCTGCGCGAGCGCTTCTGCTTCCCGCTGCCCGCGCGGCTGGTCGCCGAGCTGATCGGCATGGACGAGACCGCCCTCGCCAAGACGGCCGTGGTCATCGACATGATGGTCGACACCACCGTCAGCCCCGAGCAGGCCGGCTCGATCCTCGCCGGCTGGCGGGACGCGATGGCCGCGTTCATCGCGGGCAAGCGCGCCAACCCCGGTGAGGACATCACCACCGACCTGATCGCCGCCCGCGACGAGGACGGCTCCCGCCTCAGCGAGGACGAGCTCACCGACACGATCTTCGCGATCCTGGGCGCGGGCTCCGAGACCACGATCAACTTCCTCGACAACGCGACCACCGGCCTGCTCACCCACCCCGAGCAGCGCGAGCTGGTCACCTCCGGCCGGCTTTCGTGGGACAGCGTCATGGAGGAGACCCTGCGGGTGCAGGCGCCCCTCGCCAGCCTGCCGCTGCGCTTCGCCGCCGAGGACATCGAGCTGGACGGCGTCACCATCCCCAAGGGCGACCCGATTCTCGTCAACTACAGCGCGGTGGGACGCGACCCGGAGCTCCACGGCGAGAACGCGGGCAGCTTCGACATCACCCGCGCCGACAAGGAGCACCTGTCCTTCGGCTACGGCCCGCACTACTGCCTCGGCGCGGGGATCGCCCGGCTGATCGGGGCGATCGGCCTGTCGACGCTGTTCGAGCGCTTCCCCGAGCTGACCCTCGCGGTCCCGGCCGACGGGCTGCAGCCGCTGCCGACGTTCATCATGAACGGCCACCGCAGCCTGCCCGTCCTGCTCAGCGCCCGGGTGCCCGCGGACGTGCACTGACGGTCCCTACGTCCGACGATCGGCGATCACCTGGAGGCTCCATGAGGAAGGTCATCCTCGCGCAGTTCGTGACGCTCGACGGCTTCGTCGAGGGCCCCGGCGGGGAGCTGGACTGGAACATCGGCGTCTTCGACAGCGGCATGGAGAGGTACGCGGACGAGCAGATCGCCGGGGTCGACACCCTGCTGCTCGGCCGCAGGACCTACGAGGTGTTCATCGGGTACTGGCCGGAGCAGACCGGTGCGTTCGCCGACAAGATGAACGGCGTCGAGAAGGTCGTCTTCTCCCGCACGCTGGAGAAGACCGGCTGGAACAACTCCAGGATCGCCAGGGACGCCGCCGGAGAGGTCGCGAAGCTGAAGGAGCGGCCCGGCGGCCACATGCTGATCTACGGCAGCGCCGAGTTCGCGCAGACCCTGATGCGGCACGGATTGATCGACGAGTACCGCATCTGGGTGCACCCCGTCGTGCTCGGCGAGGGCAGGCCGCTGTTCGCCGGCCTCAAGGAGCGCGTCGGCCTCAAGCTCGTGGAGACCCGGACGTTCGACTCCGGGGTCTGCGTGCTGCGCTACAAGGCGGCGTAGAGCCCGCGCAACCTGAAAGATGTCCCCCCGGATTCCCGGAGGCGACCATTGAGGTTCGCGACGGGCCGCCCGCCGCGGTGACCAGCCCCGGAGCCGTACGGCTCCGGGGGTGACAGGCAGTGGTATCGACAGCCGATGGGAGGCTGGCGTGAAGGTTGGCTTGGTGATCGGGGATTTCGCCTGGGAGGGCGGAACCACCCGGATTGCGAACACGCTGGTAGAAATCGCACAGACCGCCGATGACACCGGGTTCTCGCTGATCGGCGTCGGCGACCATGTCTGGCAGGGCCCGCACGCGGGCGGCCCGGAGGCGCCGCAACTGGAGTGCTTCACGACGCTCGCCCTGCTCGCCGCCCACACGCGGCGCTGCCTGCTCGCCCCGGTGATGGCGGGCGTCCACTTCCGTGAGCCGGGCGTGCTCGCCAAGACGGTGACGTCCCTGGACGTCCTGTCCGGCGGGCGGGCCATGCTCGGCATCGGCGTCGGCTGGGACGAGGACGAGGCCCGCGGGCTCGGCATCCCGTACCCCTCCCTCGCCGAGCGCTTCGAAAGGCTTGAGGAGACGGTCCAGATCTGCCTTCGCATGTGGGACGGCGAGCAGGGCGACGAGCGTCCCTTCGATGGGGCGCACTACCGGCTCGAACGGCCGCTGAACCTGCCGCAGAGCATCACCCGTCCCCACCCGCCCATCATGATCGGCGGTGGCGGCGAGAAGAAGACCCTGCGCCTGGTGGCGCGCTACGCCGACGCCTGCAACCTCTACCCGGGTCCCGACCTGCCCGCCAAGCTGGACGTGCTGCGCGGGCACTGCGAGGCCGAGGGCCGCGACTACGACGCGATCGAGAAGACGGTCATCTTCCCGTTCGACGTCGGCGACGAAGGCGCCAAGGCCGGCGAGCTGGCCGGGATGCTGCGCGGGCTCGGCGAGCTCGGCGTGCGGACCGCGATGGGCATCGTGTCCGGCCCGGACCCGGTGCGGCAGGTGGAGATCATCGGCAAGCGGGTCATCCCCGCCGTGGCCGACGCCTAGAAACGACCGTAAGAGAGCACGCGTAGAGATGATCGTAAGAGAGCACGCGCGACGCGCGAAGTCGGGAGCATGGACGGCCTACATGCGGGCCGCCAAGGGAGAGCCCGAGGGGCGCGTCGTCATCTTCCCCCATGGCGGGGCGGGGCCCAACGTCCTGTCGCCGCTGCTGGCCGGCCTGCCCCAGGAGTACGACGTCCTCGGCGTCACGCTGCCGGGCAGGGAACGCCGCTTCAGCGAGGGCTTCGCCGAGACGCCCGCGAATCCCGCGGTGGTGGTGAACGGGATCATGGAGGAACTGGCGCGGCTGCCGGTACGTCCCACGGTCTTCTTCGCCCACAGCATGGGCGTGGCGGTCGCGGTCGCCGTCGCCCTCGCCGACCCCGGGCTGCGCGCCAGGCTCGTCCTGAGCGCGCACCCGCCGGGTGGGACCAAGGTCCAGCAGGCCGCGGAGTACGACGACGAGACCCTGCTCGCCATCATCGAGCAGGGCGGGGGAACCCCGGCCGAGATCCTGGAGAATCCGTTCTGGCGCGAGTACGTGCTCGGCCTTCTGCGTTCCGACCTCGCCCTGGCGGCCCGGCTGGTGCGGCAGAACCTCACCGGGCGGCTCTCGGTACCGCTGACCGTGCTGGGCGGGGACCGTGACGAGCTCGTGAAGGTGGAGGATCTGCTGCCCTGGGAGGCGAGGACGGACGCGGGGGCGCGGATGCGGGTGTTCCCCGGCGGCCATTTCTACCTCCTGGACGAGGCCAACCGCGACGCCGTCGCCAACGAGATCGTCCTCGCCGCGAAACGCTGAACGCGTTCGGGGTGGTTTGTGCCTGAGGGGAGACGCCTTCGGCAGGACCGGCGGACGGCACCGTTTGGCGAACCACGCCCGAAGGCGCGTACGCCGACCCGGACGAGCGGTTCGCGTACGGCCTTGACCGCCTACTCGACGGCATCGCCGCGAGCCTCTGAGGGCCGTCCCGCACCTGCCGGCCAAAGAAGCCGGATGAACCTTTCCTTACGCACGCTCTGGGCGAGCGACGCCGGTACGCCCGGCGACGGAACTCACGGTCGCGATCTCGAACCACACCGCGCGTCCCGCTTGGTCTTCTCGCACCCCCCACGACGAGGCGATCTGGTCGACCAGCCACAGTCCCCGCCCGCCCTCTCCGTCGGCGTTCGCCCGCTGAACACGCGGCGCGTGATCGGAGGACCCCTCGTCGATCACCTCGACCCGCAACGCGTGACCGGTGTGGGCCACCACCACCCTCACCACCCCGGACTTCCAGCGTCCGGAGTCCGAATGCCGCGCGGCGTTGGCGAACAGCTCGCTCACCAGTAGCTCCACCTCGTCCACCTCCCGCCACCCCGCCGCGCCCAGCAGCTCCCGGACGTACGCGCGCGCCGACGAGGCCGAGGCCGGCGTACCCGGGAGGTCGATGGAGCCGAGCAGCCCCGCCGTCCTCACTGCGCCACCTCCCACAGCCGCTCGGCCGCCTCGCCCGCGAGCGCGCGTACCCGCTGATCGCGGCCCCGGCCCCAGGTGAAGAACCACGTGCCGTTCCGCACCAGAGCCATGACCCTGAGCGGACCCGACGGCCGGGTGACCAGCAGAACCGGCTCCTTCCGGCTCGGCAGATCGACCGCGGCGTCCAGGCCCCGCTTGTGCAGATCCCACGCCAACCGGACAAGATGAATGAATTGCTCTTCCTGTCCATTGTGCGCTTTCATTGGAAAGCCTCCTGAATCCTCGCCTATTCGTGATATCCGGGGCGCCGAATCTTGTTCAGTTGTGATCGGCATCGCGATACCCCTCACTTGTCGGGAAATTGCCCTTCCAAGCGTGCAGGTGAGGCGGTAGTTTAAAAAGAGAAACAGCCTCACGGTCTCACCACAATGCAGGTGAGATCTTGGCCAGATTAGTGAGACGGTGTGAGACCATAGGAGAAGAAGGACATGCCTAACCCGATCCAGATCAACCCGGACGAATCCCCCCAGGCCCGCTTCGCCTATGAGCTACGCGAGCGGCGGCTTCAATCCGGCTGGACCCAGCTGAAACTGGCACGCATGCTCACCGTGTCGGTCAGCACGGTAGGCATGCTGGAGACGCTCCGGCGCCGGCCCGACCGAAGGTTCGCCGACGCCTGCGACAAAGCGTTCAAACTCGACGGCGTCTTCCGCGAGCTCTGGAAGGAGACGAGATGGGAGTCGGCTCCCGAGCACTTCCGAAATTTCATGGAGCTGGAGACGCAAGCCTCCGCGCTGCAAATCTGGGATCCTCTCCTGGTTCCCGGACTGTTCCAGACCGAGTCATATGCCAGGCGAATCTTCGAGGACGAGCCGGGGATCACGCCCGAGTTGGTAGAACAGCGCGTCGCCAACCGGATGCAGCGTCAGGGCATCCTGGCAAGAGAGAAGGCTCCCATTATCTGGAGCCTCATAGACGAAGGTGTGCTCCATCGGCCCATGGGTGAAGCGGATACGATGCGGGAGCAGTTGGGGCGGCTCCTGGATGTGGCCGGCCATCCACGAGTGACGATCCAAGTCGTCCCCTATGCCGCGTGGTCCGCGGTCGGCCTCCAGGCGTCTTTCACTATTGCCGAGCTACGTGGGGCACCGTATAGCGTGTATGTCGAGAGCGCACCGCGCGGCCTCACCGTGGGAGACCGTGAGACCATAACGGCCCTGGTAGGGCGCTATGACGCCCTACGGGCTGCGGCCTTCCCACAGAATCTATCGCTCGGCATCATCAAGGAAGTGATGGCGCAATGGACCTGAGTAAGGCGGAATGGCGTAAGTCCTCCTGGTCTAGTGGCGACGGCGGAACATGCGTAGAGGTGGCCTCCAACCTGCCCGGCATCGTCGCGGTCCGTGACAGCAAGAATCCCGATGGCCCCGCCCTTGTCTTCACCCCCACCCAATGGCGCGCGTTCCTCCAGGGCACGAGGACCGGAGAGCTCGCCTGACTCGATCAGCATCGACTGCCCCGCCAGGTGGCGAACAGAGATGCCCGATCGCTTCGGCGGTCGGGCATCGTCATCCTTCTCGGGAACACTTCAATCGGGAGTGGGGCTATGGGGCGGCGGGTTGCGGCTAGGGCCTGTTCCTGGTTGAGATCTCGATTTTCGGATTTCGCTCCTCTTCGCGGTTGGGCAACCCCCGCTCGAAGACAACTCAATGCCTGCTATCGAGGGAGGACGGAACCGGAATTCCCGGGCCGCGGCGTCCCCCGGCCGAGGAAGGGATCGGCCCGGGGACGCTGGTGGATGATCAGCCGAAGTTGGGAGCCAGGGCTGTGGCGTTGAGCGCCGTCACGATCGTCTCCTCTTCGTATCTGAAGTGGGCCTCCAGCTGGCTCGCCAGCCGCTCCAGGTCGGCGCGCAGCTGCACGGGGTCGGTTTCGCCGGGTACGAAGCTGTCGACGAGCTGCTGGATGTCCTCCTGCAGCCGCGCCACCATCTTGTGCTCCTCGCCGAGCTGCGCCAGCGCCGGAGCAAGTGCGGGGAACTGCTTGGCCAGCATTGGGAACATGGCCATGTCTTCGCCGCCGTGATGCTTCTTCAGCGCCCCGCAGAAGTTGAGGCAGTGGGCGCGCATCTGCTGGGCGAGGTCCGGCCGAGTCCGCTCGATAGTGTCGGCGCCACCCTCGACCACCTGATCCGCCTGGGCGCGGAGCGTCTCGAGCTCCTTGCGCAGCCAGTCGTGCACCTCAACGATCCAGTCGCCCATGCCCTTGACCCGCTCCTCGCCGGGCCTGGGGCCGATCCGATGCAGTACCACGACCGGGATCTCCCGGGTCGTCTTGGCCTGGTGGTCGGCGTACCCCGGTGCCTCGGTGATCACGCGGTCGAAGAGCTTGTCACGCTCCTGGGCCGGCGGGATGGCGGCGATCGCCTGGTAGGTGTCTGTACCCGTCTCGACCGTCACGATCGGGTTCTTGCGGATGTTGTGGTACCACGCGGGGTGCTTGTCGGCGCCATTCGCGGACGCGACGACGATCCCTTTTCCGTCGAATTCGAGGTACCCCAGCATACTCTCCCGGCGTAGGCCGCTCTTGGCTCCGACGGTCGTCAGCACGGCCAATGTCCAGCCCTCGAACATGCCGCTCATCTTTCCGCTGTTCGCCCGAAACTCGTCGATGACCTGACGCTGGAAGTCATTGACGTCGAAGCCCGCCCACGTATCGGCCGACGCTTCCCAGGTCTCGGCCTGTTCCTTGCTCATGTACTGCCTTTCCGTGTCGATTGCTCACGAAGAAGGGCCACGCCACCGGAAATCGACACAGAAATACCCCGCATGCTTACGCAGTGAAGATGGGCGCAGCAATCCCAGACAGGGATTGACGAGCTGCGAGAGACGGAACGTGCCGACCTCTGTAATGGCTGAGTAGCCGCTACCTCCATGCGTAGGCCCATACGGGGCTCATTCGGAGCCTAACACCATCTCCGCTGATCGAGCTACGTCACTTTGTCGGTCGCAACCGGGATCCTGTGGAGCGAAGTTGGGGCCGATCTCAGGTCAGCTAGAGATCACCCGGTGGGCTGGAGGCTGCGGATCCAGATGAGGAAACCACGCAGGTAGAGTCCGGCGAGGTAACTGGCGGAGGTCTTGTCGTAGCGAGTTGCGAGGCCCCGCCAGTCTTTCATCTTGTTGATGCAACGCTCCACGCTGTTGCGCTCCTTGTACAGATCGGCGTCGTGGCTGACCAGACTGAACTTCCAGCCCCCGTAACCCAGCCCTCCTTCAGCTCGGGACGTTACCGCTCTGCTCCGCGCGACCGCCGGAGCACAGCTCGTCGAGCCGCTCCAATGTTTTCGTCATGCTTTCGATCCACCAGATACGACCGTTGTGCACCTCGGTGCGCTTGTTCTCAGGCAGACGGGAACTGTCGAAGATCTCCGTCACGATCGTCGCCTCGTCGCCTTGGGGAGCCAGGTCAAAGATCCACCGATGCCCCCACCGGCGCTCGGTGGAGGATGCGTCCGGATGGCTGCGCCCCGGTTTCGGCTCCCAACCGATGCGCCGGTTTGGTTCGTACTCCACGACGTGGTTATTCATCTCGTAGTCACCGTGCTGCCAGTAGTGCATCTTCATAACGAAGACATCCCCGACGTTCGAGATCACTCCATCGGAGACAGCCCCTCGCAACATCCCGGAACCATCCAGGTCGAGGTGCCTCGTGGGGTTTGTCAGGATCCGGAAGATGTCGCCCGCCGGAGCCTCGATCCGCCGAGATACCGCTACGGGTTCGTCGACCTCGCCCACCATCAGCACGCCTCCCCTGGTCGCAGCGCATGAGTTTGACACCGTGCTGATACTAGGCCGGAGGTGTGACAAACAGGCCGACCAGACTGGCCGATCAGATCGGCAAGGCCGCTGCTAGGCCCGTAACCCTCGCTGTTAAAGTCCTGTAGTTGTTCGGCTCCTGCGTGTATAAGGCTTCTTTTCCCTTCCGGTCGCTGTCGGGAGTCTGTGTCCGAATTCGTTTGGATGAATATGGCACAAATTTCGCAACCCCTTGTCGTATTCGGCTGGCCGAATTACGATCAGCCTGCGAGTTGGCCCGAAAAGAAGAGCGCGGACGGAAGGCGATCAATCAATGGGCAAGCACGACGGCGACAAGCCATCGGACAAGCCGGTGGAGAAGCCGAAACCGAACTCGGATGGAGCCCGTCCCGACCAGCCCGGCCAGCATGAGAAGCCGGGGAAGAAGTGAGCGTTGATCAGCGCATCACCGCCCTCGCTGATCGACTGACAGACCTGGATGAGAGTTGGCGGGGCGTGTTTCACGCTGTGCCGCGTCACATGTTCGTCCCCGACAGAGCATGGTGCGATGCTGTCGACGGCCCTGGCCATCTCATTGACCGGGGAGCCGATCCCGAGGCGTGGATGGACGCCGTATATTCCAATGCGGCGATCATCACGCAGCTCGACGACGGTGCGACCGAAATAGCGGAAGGGAAAGGTGACTACACCTCTTCGTCGTCCTCGCCGGTCGTCGTGGCGGCAGCCTTGGGATTGCTCGATCCCTTTGACGGCGATGAAGTCCTGGAGATCGGCACGGGCACGGGCTGGACGGCGGGATTACTGGCGCATCGACTTGGAGACGAGAATGTGACCAGTATCGAAATCGATCAGGCTGTGCTCTCCACGGCGACCGAGAACCTGAGAAGGGCCGGACACGCGCCTCGGCTGGTTCAAGGGGACGGCGCTGTGGGATGGGCCGAGGGCGCGCCATACGACCGCATACATGTCACCTGTGGCGTGTGTGAGGTGCCGTACGCCTGGGTGGAACAGACCCGTCCCGGTGGGGTGATCGTGCTCCCGTGGACGCCCCGGTGGGAAGGCGGCTACCTGACCGTGCTCACCGCGGCCGGAGACGGCACGGCCGTTGGAAGGTTCTACGGTGGCGTCGGGTTCATGCTGCTTCGGTCACAGCGATGGGATCTCCCCCAGCTTGAGGGAAGCTACCGGAAGTCCTCGACGCACCTCGATCCGCGTCGGGTGGTGCGTACCTCCACCGGGGCCGATATAGCCGTGGCTGGACTGTTGCCGGAGGTGTACGGCGCACATGCGGACCAGGAGGGCGGCGAATTCCACCTGTCACTGTGGTCGGAGGATTCCGACGCCCAAGTGCACTACGCGCCCGATTACAAGGCCGTGGCGGTCCTCCAGCGGGGACCGCGCGATCTGTGGGACGAGGTGGAGGCCGCCTATCTGCGGTGGGTCTCCTGGGGCACGCCATCCAAAGCCCGGTTCGGGATGACGGTCACCCCCGAAGGCCAACACGTCTGGCTGGACTCTCCAGACAACGCGATCGCGTAGCGAACCGCATGCGAGGTCAGACCATCCTCGCTCGCGAGAAGTCCCGCTGGTCGCGGCGGGCACCTCGCCGCGACCCCGATCGCGCTGGGCCTGTACGTGGCCTACAACGTGGCGGCCGCGAGGGGATCAAGCCGCCCACACAAAGGCTCCGGCCTCTAGCATTTCGCAGGTGACCACCTACGACGATCCTGACAGCTTCGAGTACCTGGACTTCTCCTCACTGCCGCAGCGCCAGCAGCGGATCCTGGCGACGATCCAAGACTGGGTGGTCAGGTACGGGTATCCGCCGAGCACACGCCAGATCGGCGACGCGGTCGGGCTGCGGTCGTCCTCATCGGTGTCGAAACACCTGAAGAGCCTGGAGGACAAGGGGTTCCTCCGCCGGGGCACGACGATGACCCGGCCGATCGACGTGCGTCTGTTCCTGCGAGGCTCGGCGCCGGAACCGGCCGCCGGCTTGGTGACCGTGCCCGTGGTCGGAGACATCGCCGCGGGCAGTCCCATCGTGGCCGAACAGCACGTGGACGACATGCTGACCCTGCCCCGCGACCTCACCGGGCGCGGCAGTGTGTTCGGTCTGCGTGTACGGGGCGATTCGATGATCGACGCCGCGATCTGCGATGGCGACATCGTGGTGGTACGGCAGCAGCCCGAAGCGCACTCGGGCCAGATCGTCGCCGCGATGATCGATGGCGAGGCCACCGTCAAGGTGTACCGTCGGCGCGACGGGCACATCTACCTCGAACCACGCAACCCCGCCTACGACATCATCGACGGTGACGACTCAGTGGTGCTGGGCATCGTGGTCTCGGTCCTTCGCAGCATCTGACCTGGCGCGTGCGTGCGGCCGCCGGTGGTGAGTGCCGGCGGCCGGGGGGGTTGCCTGTGGTGGGGACGGTCAGGGTGCGGGGGTCGGTGCCGTCGATGCGGACGGGGTGGCGGACTGGACGGGTGCCTCGGAAGCGTCGGCGGGCGGGCCCTCGATGGGGGGCGGGGGAAGCGCGCCGGAACGGGGGCGGCGCTTCGACGAGGCGAAGCGCTTCATGATCGGATCCTCGACCAGGTTGAACAGCAGCCACGACAGGCCGAGCGTGATCGCGAACAGCACGCCGAGCATGAGGAACCCGACCGGCGTGCTCCAGCCCTTGGGCGAGCCGAACCACTGGCGGGCGTAGATCAGGATCAGGTAGTGCCACATGTAGAAGGCGTACGACCACTCGCCCAGCTTGACCATGGGGCGGCTGCCGATCCAGTTCGTGTTGCCCTTGGCGTCCGCGACGGCCCCGGCGGCGATGATCAGGCCGAGGGGGACGATCGAGGTGGCGACCACGTTGTAGCTCAGCGGGAAGAGCGGCGACAGCGCGTACAGCGCGATGCCGAGCGCCAGCGAGCCGCCGAGGCCCATCGGGAGCTTCCTGCCGGTCATCACGATCCGGGCCAGGACCATGCCGAAGATGAACTCCAGCATGCGGGTCGGCGGGAACTGCATGACGAACCACATCTCCGACTCGGTCATGCCGAAGCCGGGGATGGGCGGCTGGCTGGGCAGCAGCATGGACAGCAGCGGGACCGCGAAGATCGCCGCCACGACGACGCCCGCCCACGCCCAGAGCCGCTCGGGCCGGATCCGGCCGATGTAGCGGGCCAGCAGCGGGAAGCACAGATAGAACAGCGCCTCACATGACAGCGACCAGGCCGGCGAGTTGAAGGCGATCCTGATGTCCATCGTGGGGAAGTACGACTGCAGCAGCAGGAAGTGCACCAGCGCGACCTTGCCGTCGATGGCCGTCTTGGCCACCACGGCGACCAGGATCAGGGCGGCGATGAGGGTGATCGCGTAGTTCGGGTAGATCTTCAGGAAGCGGCGCCGCAGGAACGTCCTCGGGGTGTCCGAGGCGCGCTGGGCGTAGGTGAGGACGAAGCCACTGAGGATGAAGAAGTAGCAGACCGCCGCCCAGCCGCCCTGGATGACCAGCATCGAGTACGTGTTGGTGAAATCGGCGGAGGCGAACAGGTTGGCGCCCAGGGCGTGGGTCAGGAACACCATGGCTGCGGAGATGAACCGCATTCCGGTCAGCGACGGAAGCCGGGACGGCAGGGGTACGGGACGGGACCCGACGGGTTTCGACAACTCCACCAATTTGACGCACCTTCTCACGTTCTGGCCGGCTCAGGCCGATCGACGGGCGTCCCCGGCTGTTGTCGCGTGGTCAGGGAGCCGCCCTGCATCGATCGGCAGGTCTTGACCTTTGCATCCCGGGGGACCCCGCGCATTTCCCAAAATGCGGTGTTTCCCGGGCGGCACGCGGGAAAAGGCACAGCGCATTCCAGGAGATGCCCCGCCCGGCCGGTGCGAGTGAGGCTTGGTCGTAAGGCCGGATGTGCGGAAAAGGCCGTGCGACCGGATGACCGCCACCATTTCGGGGGTGCGTCTTCCCCGTCCGGAAGGAATCGTCGCCTCCTGGGGACGGCGGGCCGGTGGTGACGGACGCGTCATGGACGGTGAGCCGCCGCACGTGCGCGGCGTCGCCGCGCACGCGGAGAAGTCACGGGCCACTGTCCCCGTCACCCATTCGAGATAAGGACCTGCGCAGCGATGGCAGTAGCCACGAATGTTTCCGAGTACGGAGTCGTCTTCCCGCCAGAGCCCGGGCTCACGCCCGCAGAGATCATCGCGCGGGCCGAGGCCATCGCACCGACGCTGGTCGCCCGCCAGGCCGAGACCGAGGAACGTACGTTCTACGCGCCGGACACCCACGAGGAGTTCCTGAAGGCCGGCTTCTACCGGATCCTCGTCCCGCGGCGTTACGGCGGCTACGAGTTCGGCGTCGAGACCTTCATGCGGGTGACGATGGCCCTCACCCGGGGGTGCCCCTCGACCGGCTGGATGTACTGCCTGGGACACGCGCACGCGCTCATGGCCGCCTCGCTGTTCGGCGAGCGGGCGCAGGCCGAGCTGTTCGAGGACGGCGACTTCATCTGCCCCGCCACGGTGATGCCGAGCGGCACCACCGAGCGCACCCCCGACGGCGACTGGCTGCTCAGCGGCACCTGGAGATACTGCTCCGGCTCGCCGTACGCCACCCACTTCATCGGCCACACGCTGGTGTCCCCCGCCGAGGGGGAGCCGCCGGCGCCGATGCTGTTCGTCGCCCCGCGCAGCCAGTGGAGGCGCCTTAACGACTGGGGCGGGCAGCTCGGCCTCAAGGGCAGCGGCTCGCACAGCATCGTCATGGAGAACGGGCTGGTCCCGGCCCGCTACACCCTCCCCGTGCACGTCAGCCAGGTCACCGTCACCGACGGTACCCCCGGGCGCGACCTGCACGACAACCCCCTGTACGGCGGCGGCCAGCTCAGTTTCATGGTCATCGAGGACGCGATCCTCGCCGTGGGGATGGCGCTCGGCGCGTTGGACGCGTACGAGGAGCTGATGCGCACCCGCACCACCGCGTTCCCCCCGACCATGACCCGCGCCGAGGCCCCGGACTACCAGTTCTGGTACGGCGAGGCGGCCGGCATGATCGCCACCGGGCAGGCGGCCGTCTTCAACGCCGTCCAGCAGTGGGGCGAGGCCACGGCCCAGGGCGCGGCGGCGGTCACCAAGGAGCAGGAGCTGCGGATCGCCGCGATCTGCCACGAGGTGGTGAAGCTCTGCTGGCACGCGGTCGAGAACTTCCTGTTCCCCACCGCCGGCTCCAGCGCCGTCCGCGAGGGGGAGCGCATCGAGCGGGTCTGGCGTGACATGTCCATGTTCCACAGCCACGCCGGCTTCGCGGTCTTCCTGTCCACCATCGCCAAACGCGAGCTCGCCAAGGCGCACTTCGGCATTGCCGACGAGCACTGAGGCCGCGAATACCCTGCCGGCCGTGCCCACCGAAGAAGCTGGGCACGGCCGGCAGAGCTTTGCGTCAGGCAGGCCTGCGGGCGACGGCGATGAGGTAGCCCACCTGCGGGAGCAGCCCGACCGGGTTGCGGAAGACCTCCAGCAGGCCGGAGACCTCCTGGCCGTACCGCTCGACCATCTCGTCGTGACGCTCGTTCACCGCGTCGTACACCCGCCAGGCCGTCTTCTTGGTGTGCTCGCTGATGTCGGTCAGCTCGACCACCTCAAGGCCGGACTCGGCGACCAGCGCGCGGTAGGCCTCCTGCTCCAGCAGGGAGCCGGACAGCATCTCCTCCATGTGCGTTTCCACGGTGCGCCTGGCGTCCTCGCTCAACGGACCGTGCTGGAGCAGGTCGGTGACGACGACGCGGCCACCCGGGCGCAGCACGCGGCGGATCTCGCGCAGGGTCGGGACGCGGTCCATGTGCATCAGGGCCTCGAAGACCCACACGACGTCGAAGGACCCGTCGGCGTAGGGCAGCGCCAGCACGTCGGCGTTCTCGAAGCTCACCCGGTGGTCCAGGCCTCTGGCCCGCGCACGGCGGTTGGCCTCGTCGATCTGCGACTGGTTGTTGGAGATGCCGACGATCTCGGCCGGCGTCGACTCCGCCAGCCGGAAGGTCGAGGTGCCGATGCCGCACCCCACGTCCAGCACTCTGCCGCCCTGCCCGAGCCCCGACTTCTCGATGAGCAGGTCGGTCAGGCGGTCGGTGGCGACCTGGTTGGAGCTCTCGTCGTCCTCCGAGAGCCAGTACCCGTGGTGGAAGTTCTCGTTCCACAGCTCCACAAGGATCAGGTTGGAGACGTCGTAGAACTCCGAGGTCCGCTCGGGCCCGTTCAATGGCTCTGTGCTCATGTGCGGCTCCGCTGGTTCGCTCGATGGGGGGATGCGACGGACCGCGGGCGTCGACGACCGCGGTCATCACCGTGCCCCCCGCGCGCCGGGCATGGGGGGACGAGGTTCCCGGGCGCGAGCTGGAGGGGACGTCAGCGCAGCGGCTTGCGGGCGGAGAGGATCACGTAGCCGATCTGGTCCTTCCTCGGGGCGAAGAAGCCCAGGTGCCTACGCGAGAACTCCGCCAGGGCCTCCTCGCCGAACTTCTCGACGATCGTGTCCCTCTGGTCCATCGCGGACTTGATGTACTTCGACTTCTTGCCGAACACCCTCGGACCGCACTGGGTGTACTCCTCTACCTCGAACCCCGCGCTCAGCGCGTGCTCGATCCACTCCGCCAGCGTGGGCAGCTCGCGGAGCTTGAGGGTGTCCATGAACTTCTCAACCCTCGCGGGCTCGGCCGCCGACTCCAGGCTGAAGTCGGAGAACGAGATGCGGCCCCCCGGGCGTAGCACCCGGTACAGCTCCCGCAGCACCTGGCCGAGGTCCTGGGCGTTCTGCAGCGACTCCAGCGCGAGCACGGCGTCGAACGAGCCGTCCGGGTAGGACAGGTTCATGTAGTCGCCGTATTCGAAGCTCACCAGGTCGCTCACGCCGGTGGCCGCGGCCCGCTCGTTGGCCTTGTCGATCTCGAAGGCGCTCACCGTGATGCCGGTGACGTGCACGCCGAAGTTCTTGGCCAGGTAGACGGCCGTCTCGCCCGGCCCGCATCCGGCGTCCAGCACGCGCTCGCCGGGGCGCAGGCCGAGGGTGTCGGTCACCTTGCGGCTGATCCGGTGGACGGCGTCCTTGAGCGGAGTGTCGTCCTCGTTGTCGAACCAGTACCACATGTGCAGCTGACCGTTGCGGAACTCGTCTCCGATGGGAGAGCGCTCGTCGTAGTGCGTGCCGATATCCGCTGGGTCGATCAAATCCCTGGTCATTAATCCGACACTCCAATCGACTGGCCTCACACGCCGTACCGAAAACCGAACACGCTCTACCGAAAGCGAGAACGCCCGCGATGAGCCCATGGTGTTCGCCGCATGGCCCGGCCGCATCTCTATGGTTGCTGTGCTCCCGGTGAGGCGCCGTGACGAGCCCCGGGCGAAATGCCGGTAAGCACGCTCGGAGAAGACGCGGGCGGGCGCCGGTGCGAGGATTTTGTAAAACGGATATCTCGCCGGACGAGCGCGGAGTGAGCCGGGACCGAAGCGGCCGGCCGTCATTGCACCTTGGGCGCGGTCGTCGCACACCGCCTGTCGAGTGCGGACCAAGCCTGTCTTACCTTTCGTGAAAGGACGCGCACATGAGTGTTTCCACCACGCAGCTGACCGTCGCGGATCTGCTGGAAGATTTCACCGACGCCGGGCCCGACGACCTCCACACGGAGTACCAGCGGCTGGTCGGCGCGCTGTGGATCGACGGCGAGCTGACGGACGAGGCGCTGGCGGCGACACCCGCTCTCGTGGCGTACCTGGACCGGGCCGGCGACGACCGCAAGGGCTACGTGATCATCCTGCTCGCCCTGCTCGCCGAGGCCGAGTACCCCGCCGTCGACGGTGAGGTCGCCACGGCGGTGCGGCAGGGCCTCGACCGGTACCTCGAACTGGTGGGCGACGCGGTGAAGGGGCGCCCGCTGACGCTCGCCCTGCTCTACCTCCTGTCGCACTTCCCCGGCGACCGCGACCGCATCCTGGCCGCCGTCGAGCACCTGAACCTGGACCCGGGCGACCAGAGCAGGCTCGACCGCGCCCTGCGCACGCTCGACCTCGACGCCCCCGACCTCGGCGCCCTGTGGCCCTCGCCGTCGGTGTGGCAGATGACCGACGACGAGCGCGCGTTCAACCAGGAGTGGGTCGCGACCCTCACCCCCGCGCAGATCACCACCAACTGGGAGAACGACACCCGGACCCTGCTCGGCTACTCGGGTGCGAAGGCGTACTTCGCGGTGCGGTTCGGCGCCCCCGTGGTGGCCGGCGGAGCGGTCTCGCCCGGCGACGCCGCCGCGCCCGCCGCGGTGCCCCCGGCTCCCGCCGACTCCGGGACCGAGCTGTTCGCCCGCCACGCGGACGCCTTCCGCTGCACGTCCTGCAGCGGCCCGCTCGACTTCGACCACGACATCGTCCGGTGCGACGCCTGCTCGACCCGGTACCCGCTCGCGCGCGGCATCCTCGACCTGTCGGAGGGCGTGAGCGAGTCGGCGGCGGACGTCCCGGACGACGCGACCGCGAACCTGCTGTCGAAGCTGGCGGAGATGCCCAGCCTGGGCGTCTACTACGAGTCCGTGCTGCGGCCGGCGTTCCTGCGGATCGCGGGGGGAAACTGGGGCGGCGCGGTCACCCTCGCGGACGAGGACGCCTACGTGGCCCAGCACATACGCCCGGTGGACGGCCCGGTGCTCGACGTCGCGGCGGGCGCGGGCAGGTGGACGACCGTGGTGGCCGAGACGGTCGGCCAGGACCGGCTGATCGCCCTCGACATGGGCCTGCCGATGCTGACGGTGCTGCGCGGCAAGCTGCCCGAGGTGCCCGCGGTCCGTGGCAGCGCGCTCGACATCCCGTTCGGCGACGCCACCATGGGCGCGGTGAACTGCTGGAACGCCCTGCACGCCTTCCCCGACGACGCCGCCAAGGCCATCGCCGAGGTGGGCCGGGTCCTGCGGCCGGGCGGCACCTTCACGCTGATGACCTTCCTGTTCGACTCCGACCCGATCGCCCGGTACTTCCAGGCCTCGCACTACTTCCCCAGCCGTGTCGAGGGGATGCTGCTCTTCGAGCTGGACGAGGTCACGCGGTGGCTGGCCGACGCGGGGATGACCGTGCAGGACGCCTCCGGACCCGGCAGCTTCGCCTTCATCACGGCCGTGCGGAACTGAACCAGCACAGCCGTACGGCACTGAACCGGCACGCTCCGGGGCGCTCGGCGTGCGCCCCGGAGCGTGGTCATGTCAGTTGCTGATGAGGTCGAACGACTCCCAGGGGCCGATGGCGGTGCGGTTGGCGATGAGCGGCTGGGCGCCGCCGCCGTCGGCGCAGACGTAATTGCCGTTTACCTGCGCTTTGAGACTGACCGTGCCGTCGGGGTTGTTGATCAGCTGGAAGGTCTCCCACGAGCCGGCCGTGGGGCGGTTGGCGATCAGCGCGCCGGCGCCGGCGTTCTCGGCGCTCACGAACTGGCCGTTGCCCCTGGCCTTGAGCGCGATGTTGCCGCCGCCGAGGTCCACGCGCTCGAACTGCTCGGCGGTTCCCACGCTGGTCTTGCTCGCGATCAGCGGAGAGCCGGTGGGCGCCGTGACGTACTGGTTGTTGGCCTTGGACCGCAGGCTGACCGTCGGGGTCCCGGACGTCCCGGTGAGGACGCGCAGGGCGTCCACCATGCCGACGGCGGTGGCCTTGTTGACGATCTTGATGGTGTGCTGGCCGCTGGAGAGCCCCGACTTGCTGAAGACCACCTGCTGGGCCTGCCTGGCGCCGGCGACGTAGAGGTTCACGTTGGTCTGCAGGGCGTTGTCGAGGTAGACGTCCACGTTGCCCATGTCACCGTTGCGCTCCGAGAGGTACTCGATGCCGGTCCCGGTGAAGGTGTACTGGGCCGTCGCCCCCACCGTGTTGGTGTGGTGGGTGTCGTCGTTGTAGTCGCCGTAGCCCCTCGCGGTCGTGTGGTACCAGTTGGCGTCGTAGGTCAGCTCGGTGTCGTTCACCAGCGCGTTACCCGTGGCCCCGATGCCGAGGGCCGAGGCGGTGCCGCTCAGCGTCTTGGCGCTCTGGTTGGCGGCGCCGGTGAGCCTGACCGAGGAGTACGAGCTGAGCGGCTTGGCCGTGCGCTCCACGACGTAGACCGTGTTCGCCGCGGTGGCGAAGGTGATCTCGGCGCTGGAGGCGGTGGTCAGGATGGCGTTGTCCGAGGTACGGCGCACGCGCACCTGCTGGGTGCCCCAGGGATTGACCACCGTGGCCTGCTTGCCGTACAGGCTCTTGAGCCCGACGTACTTGACCTCGCCCGCCTCGCGCTCGGAGCTGACGAGGAAGCCGTCCTTGGCGAGGAGCGTGAACTTCCCGACGAAGGAGGAGTCGCCCGGCACCGCCGGGAACACCCGGATCTTGTCGTTGTAGCTCTGCATGAGCGACTCGTTGAGCGCCGACAGGTGCACGCCGAGGTACTCGAAGACGCCGTTGGTGTTGTTGGTCATGCCGTTGGGGTAGTTCTGGTACTTCTGCAGCATCGTCTTCATGCCCTGGTACGCCTGGTCGCCGAGGCCGAGCCGGGCCGCCTGCACCGCGTCGTTGGACCACACGTTGCCGTAGGGGAAGGGCCGCTGGTTCCATGTGTTGACCGCGGTCTGGTAGTCGGGGTAGCCGATGCCCGTGATGTTGTAGGGCCAGATCAGCTCGGCCGAGACGTTCTCGTTGTTCCTGGTCTGCGAGATCGGCGGCTGGTGCGGCTGGTAGGCGCCGTTGGCGACCTGGTAGGGCACCAGGTGGTCCAGCACGTTCTGCCAGCCGGCGCGCAGGCCGCTGTCCAGTCCGAGCTGCTGACTGGCCTGGATGGTCAGCGGGAAGATGCTCCGCACGGCGGCGAGGTCGGTGATGGCGTTGCGGACGTTCCAGTACGTCTCGTGGGAGTTGGAGTTGGCCATGTAGTAGGTGTTGCTCGCACTGTCGTACGACAGCATGGCCGAGTAGAACTTCGCCGTCTCACGCATGTAGGGGTAGGCGACGTCGCGCAGGTAGTTGGCGTCGTTGGTGTACCGGTAGCGCAGGTACATGTTGTACGCGGCCTCGTAGCCGGTCGACAGGATGTTCTTGGTGTAGTCGCTGCCGACGGTGCCGCGCGCGTTGCCGTCCCAGCCCATCGTCTCCGGCACCCACAGCCCGTCCACGCCGTACCTGGTCTGCGTGTACGCCTTCAGCGCGCTGTAGTTGCGGCTGTAGAGCTTGTTGAAGCCGTCCATCAGGTCGGTGTGGTTGGAGGCCAGGAACGAGTTGTAGACGTCCCGCTGGTTCCAGTACCAGTAGGCGTTGCTCCACTTGGTCTGGTCCTGGGTGGCGCGGAACACCCCGTTGATGAAGTGCAGCGGGTAGTTCCCGTAGCCCCCGGCCGCGATCATGTAGGTGCTCAGGTAGTAGACGTTCTCCATGTAGTCCGCGTCGCGGGAGCCGTTGGAGTACTGGACGAACGACTTGTTCCAGAACGAGTGCCACCAGTTGCGGTAGTTGGTGTACGTGGTGGCGTACCCGGTGCTCTTGACCGAGGAGAGCTGGTTGCGGGCCTGGGCCACCGAGTCGCGGTTGGGCGCGTTGATCCGGCTGGAGGCGGTGATCCAGATCGTGTAGCTGGAGGTAGGCGTGATGTTCAGCCGTACCTTCCTGCCGTCGACGACCTGGGTGGTGAAGCCGGCGCCCTCGACGGTGGCGGCCAGGGTGTAGCCGAACCCGTTGGCGTCGGTCTGCCCTCTGCTCAGCCCGGCGCTCGCGGAGTCGGCATAGGTGGAGATCGTCTTCCAGGTGTTCAGGTCGGGTACGTCGCCGCTGTTGGTGACGGTGGCCGGATCCCACATGCTCAGGTCCATGGCCACGCTCGACACCCCGCCGCGGGTGTCGTCGACGTGGATGCCCATGACCTCGGAGTTGGGCGACCCGAGGATGGTGACGGTCCGGTTGGAGTCGTACTTGGTGGTCAGGGTCCCGTCGTACAGCGACAGCCGCTGCTGGTAGTTCGTGTACCCGGTGTCCATCCCGGGGTTGGAGTACAGGTTCACGAGACCGGCGGCGAACGCGGACTGCTGTGACAGGTCGACGCCCGACACCTGCATCGTCAGCCCGTTCTGGTTCCACACCATGGCGCCCGTGCGGCCGTTGCCGACGGTCAGGCCGTAGTTCGGATTGGTGTTGGGCCGGTTGTACACGACGTCGTGCTTCGACAGGTATCCCGCGTAGTCGACGTTGAGCGCCCCGGCGGCCTGGTCGAACGCGGCGTCGGTGGTCGAGGCCAGGGTCGGCGGGGCCGCGCCGACGGCCAGCAGGCCTACGGCGAGCGTCAACGGAGGCAGGCTACGTAACAGCCTCTTCAGCATGGTCTTCCTCTCCCGCGGCGGGCCGCCCTCGCCTTCACTGCGGCCGTCGCCGCACGGAGCAGTGCCGAGGGGGTGTTGGATGGCGCAGACCCGATACGGAACGGCGATGTCTCCCGCCGGGACGCCGCACAGTTCCGTTTCCAGGCTGTCAGGCGCAGTTAACATTGGATGTCTTCCAACGTCAATACCTAACAGACAGGCTGTTGGATCAACAAAATCCCCCATGATGGCCCAAAATCATGCAGCTGGGAGGACAATAGCCTGCTACCAGCCGCGATCGCCGTCTGAGCCCTCGCGATACCTCCGATGTATCGGGGCTCAGGGTGGGGAAGACGCCATGTTCAAGGCGTAATGGCCGCGGCGCGCATCAGCGGCCGGGCGTGCTCAGGAGAGGCTGAGCCGGCGGCGATGGGCAGGGCGGGCCGGAGAGGCCCATCCTGCCCATCGCGGCAATGCGTTCGTACGGGGGAGCTTCTGGAAGTACTGCCCGAAGCGGGTCAGAGGGCGACGGAGGTGGTCAGGCCGCCGTCGACGGCGATCTCCTGGCCGGTGATGTACGACGAGCGGGAGGAGAGCAGGAAGGCGGCGGCGTCGGCCACGTCGTCGGCGCTGCCCAGCCGGCCCAGCGCCACCTGGCTGCGGCACTGCTCCTGCGCCTCTTCGGTGCTGGAGATGGCGGTGAACATGTCGGTGACGATGTAGCCGGGGCTGACGGCGTTGACCCTGATGCCCCGGGTGCCGAGGTCCGGCGCGAGGGTGCGGGTCAGGTTGATCACGGCGGCCTTGGTGGCGGCGTAGATCGAGGTGAAGGCCAGCCCGCGGTGGGCGAGCCAGGACCCGTTGATGACGATGGAGGAGCCCTCCTCCAGCAGTGGCACCGCCTTCTGGATGGTGAAGTACACACCCTTGAAGTTGATGCCGTTGATGTGGTCGAAGTCGGCCTCGGTGGCCTGCGCGCTCATCCCGAACAGGGCGATCCCCGCGTTGGCGAAGACGCCGTTCAGGCGCCCGAAGCGCTGCTCGATCTCGGCCATGAGCCGGTCGAGGTCCTCGGTGGCGGAGACGTCGGCGACCACGGTCAGCACGCGGTCTCCGGCGTCGAGGTCCTTGGCCGCCGCATCGAGGCGGTCCTTGTCGCGTCCGGCGAGGACGACGTTGGCTCCGTCGGCCACGAGCCGTCGTGCGGTGGCCAGGCCCATGCCGCTGCCACCACCGGTGATCAGTACGGTCTTACCCTCAAACTCGGTCATGCGGTCAGCGTCACATTCGCCGCCGCGCGATCACATCTCCTGAATTGCGCTCTTGTTCCGGGCTCCCGCGATATCTCTTCCCGCGCCCGTGAAGGCGTCCAGTAAAGCATTCCGAAAGATGCGGCACGGAGTGGCAGGACGTGACGATGTAGCGGTGCTGATCGGCGGATCGACTGTTTCTCGCTGAACAGGTGAAGGAAGGAGCCTTTCGTGTCTCTTGACCGTGGCTAGCGTCGTCGCCGGCGAACCGTGATGAGCCGGAAGGGTACGACGGCGGCCGTCATCACCCCCTCCGACCTGCGGATCGGCCTGGATCCTTCGTGACCACGGTGAGATGTGAAGACCATGCGACCCCGTCCGCGGTCGTCGTCCCATGTACCGGCCGACCGGGGCCGCATACGATCCCGGCGCCTTGCCGGAATATTTCCGGCCGGCACGCTCCGCCGCCAGAGCAGATACCGACCAAGGCCGGCGTGAAATCCATACGACGCTGGTGGTCATCAGGAAAAGAACCGGCACCGGTTACCGACCACCGCCTAGACGATGCCTGAAGAATACGGAATTTCGAGGAGATGACACGATGGGCAACGACGCCAATACCCGCGCGGTGGTGCTCGGTGGAAGCCTTGCCGGACTGTTCGCGGCCAGAGTGCTCGCCGATGCCTACGACGAAGTGGTCATCGTCGACCGCGACGAGCTGATCGACGTGGCGGGACCGCGACGCGGCTGCCCGCAGGGAAAGCACATCAACGGCCTGATGACCCGCGGCCAGATGGCCATGGAAGAGATGTACCCGGGGATCACCACCGAGATCTTCGAGGACGGCACCCCCCAGGGCGACCTGGCCGGCACCGTCCGCTGGTACGCCCTCGGCAAGCACCTCAGGCAGCAGCCCGCCGGCATGATCTGCGTCGCCGCCAGCCGGCCGATGCTGGAGAAGCACGTCCGCCGGAGGACGCAGGCCCTCGGCAACGTGATCTTCCTGGAGCGGCACGACATCCTCGGCCTGGTCGCCACGCCGGAGCGCAGCAAGATCACCGGTGTCCGCGTGCAGAACCTCGACGGTGAGGGCGCCGAGGATGTGCTCGACGCCGACCTCGTCGTCGACGCCACCGGCCGCGGCTCCCGCACCCCCATCTGGCTGGAGGACCTCGGCTACCAGCGGGTCGTGGAGGACCGCAAGAAGATCGGTCTCGGCTACGGCACCCAGCACTACCGGCTGCGCACCGACCCCTACGATGGCGACCTGTCGATCAACACCATCGCGCACCCCAAGCTGCCGCGCGGCGCGATCTTCACCAAGACGGACGGCGGCCGCGTCGAGCTCACGGTCTACGGCATCCTCGGTGACCACCCGCCGACCGACCAGCAGGGCTACTACGACTTCGTCAAGTCGCTCGGCATCCCCGAGATCTACGAGGCCGTCATCGCCGCCGAGCCGCTCGACGAGCCGACCGCGTTCCGCTTCCCGACCACCCTGCGGCGCCGGTACGAGGACATGGACCGCTTCCCCGACGGCCTGCTGGTGGTCGGCGACGCCGTCACCTGCTTCAACCCGATCTACGCCGGTGGGATGACGGTGGCGGCGATGTCGGCTCTCGTCATGCGCGGCCACCTGCACAGCGGCGCCGCCCCGCAGCCGCTCCAGTACTTCCGCGACCTCGCGCGCGACGTCATCGACCCGCCGTGGGAGGTCACCCACGCCGTCGACCTCGGCTTCCCCGGCGTCGAGGGCGAGCGCACCTTCGCGGTCCGCATGCGGCAGGTGATGACCAACCTCATCTACCGGGCGGGCGCCCGCGACAGCAGGGTCACCGCGGCCTACTTCCGCGTCGCCGGCCAGGTGGACCGGCCCGAGACGCTGATGAAGCCGAAGTTCCTCCTGCGCGTGCTGCTGGCGGCGGCGGGCCTGACCAAGGTCCGGGAGGCGAAGGGCCACTGGACCTGGACCGGGGAGAAGGCGAAGGTCCCCTCCCTCTGAAGGTCGTCTCAGCCCGCCGAACCTCGAAGGGAAACCTGAGTGACTGAGGCATCTCGTACCCGTGGGTCCCACGCTCGGCGGGCCGTGACATCGCGCGCGCAGGACCGCGCGTGGTTCCTGGACAGGCTGGTCCCCGGTTCGCCGGCGCACAACCTGTCCAGGGCCTACCTGGTGACCGGCGAGCTGGACATCGAGGCCCTGGGCGCCGCCTGGCGCGAGGTGACCCGCCGGCACGAGATCCTCAGGACCACTCTGGTCGAGGCGGGCGGACGGCCCGTCCAGGAGATCGCCGCCGTGGGCGAGGCCGCCGTCTCGTTCACCGATCTCGGCACGCTCGCCCAGCAGGCCGAGCGGTGGTGCGCCGAGCAGGCGGCCACGCCGTTCGACCTGGCGAGGGGGCCGCTCGCCTGGCTGGCCGTCGCGCGGCCGGCCCCCTCGCGGGATCGGCGGGGCGACCGGCCGCACGCCGTGGTGCTCGTGTGCCACCAGGCGGTGGCCGACGAGCGGTCGATGTCGATCCTGGTCAACCAGATCTCCGCCTGCTACGCCGCGGTCGTGGCCGGCCGCCCGGCCGGAGACGCGCTGCCGGACCCGCCGCGCCAGTACGCGGACTATGCCGGCCTTGAGCGCGACCGCCTGTCCAGTCCGGAGTTCCGCCTCCTGCTGGACCGGGCGACGCGGGCGCTGTCACCTTCCCCGGCGCCACCCGCGCTGCCGGTGGACCGGGCACGGCCGCCGGGCCCGTCGTCCCACGGCCGGGTCGTGCGCTTCGACTGGGGCGAGGAGCTGGGCGGTGCCCTCGCCAAGCTGTGCCGGCAGGAGGGGACCACGCCGATGGTCGCCCTGCTCGCGGCGTTCCAGTGCCTGCTGGGCAGGTACGGCCGCGAGGAGCGGCCGGTGGTCGTGGTACCGGCGACGACGCGCCCCGGGCCCGGGTTCGACGACGTCGCCGGGTCCTTCGCCAACCTGCTGGTGCTGCGCGCCGACCTGTCGGGACGCCCGGCGTTCCGCGAGCTGCTCGGCAGGACGGCGCGGGCGGCGGAGGAGGCCTTCGAGCACCGGGAACTGCCCTTCGACGAGCTGGTGCGGGCGCTCAACGTGGACCGTGACCCCTACCGGGTTCCCCTGGGCGACGTCATGTTCGTGTTCGAGGAGTCACCCGAGCGCGGCCTGAGGCTGCCCGGGACGACGGTCCGGTGCCTGGGAGGCGGCGGCTCGGCCAGGACCGATCTCACCCTCACGATCGAGCGGGCCGGTCCCTCCGTGACCGGGTCGCTGGAGTACCGCGACAGCCTGTTCGACGCCGAGTCGGCACGGCTGATCGCCGGGCAGCTCCACACCCTGCTTGCCGCCGCGCTGCGGGAACCCGGGCTGCCGGTCGACGCCCTCCCCCTGGATGGACCGGACCGCATCCGGGCCGCGCTGCGCGAGGCGGACCTGATCGAGGCCGCCGCCCCCGCGGACCGGCCGGTCCAAGAGCTGGTGCACCTGCGCGCCCGTACGGACCCGGACGCCCTAGCGGTGGTGTGGGACGGGAACGGCGTTTCCTACCGGGAGATCGAGGAGCGGGCGGCGGCCGTCACCGGCGCGCTGGCGGCGCTCGGCGGCGTCGAGGGGCTGCCGGTGGCGGTGCGGATGTCCCAGGGACCACGCCAGGTCGCGACGCTCCTCGGAGTGCTCGACGCCGGGGCGCACCTGGTCTGCCTCGGCACCGGGGACGCCGGTGAGCGGGGCAAGGCCGTGCTCGACGACATCCGGCCGGCCGCGCTGGTGCTGGACGGGGAGCCGGACGGCGACGAGCTGGCCCGGTGGTACCGCGACGAGCTGGACGGCCGGATCCTGGACCTCGCTCTTCTCGGCACCGGCCGCCCGGCGCCCGCCGGCCCTGTGCCGTCCTCCGGTGGTACTGCCGGGCGGGCCTACGTCGCCTACACCTCCGGCTCGACCGGCAGGCCCAAGGGCATCGCGCAGTCTCATGGCAGTTTCGCGCAGTTCGTCACATGGTTCGCCGGGGAGTTCGGCATCGGCCCCGGCTCCCGCGTGGCCCAGTGGGCGGCGCCGGCGTACGACGCGAGCCTGGTGGAGATATTCTCGGCGCTCGTCGCGGGCGCGACGCTGTACCCGGTGCCCGAGCGCACGCGGGCGAACCCCGAGAAGATGGCCGCCTGGCTCGCGGACGAGCGGATCACGGTCTTCCAGACGGTGCCCAGCTTCGCGCGTCAGCTCCTCGGCGTGATCACCGCCGGTGGCGCGGCGCACGGGCTGGAGGCGCTCGGCCATCTCCTGCTGGCGGGAGAGCCGCTGGCCGGAGAGCTCGCCAACGGGCTGCGCGCGTCCCTGCCCGCGCTGCGGCTGGTCAACCTGTACGGCCCCACCGAGTCGATCCTGGCGACCTGGTACGAGGTCACCGGCCCGGTGTACGGCGTGGTGCCGATCGGCGGGCCGATCCCCGGGCGGCAGATCCTGGTGCTGGACGAGCACGACCGGCCCTGCCCGGCCGGGGTCGCCGGGCAGATCGTCATCCGCGGCCCGCACATCACGCCGGGGTACGTCGGCGCGGCGTCGGGGGAGCGGTCCGCCTTCCTGCCCCTGAACGGCTTCGACGACGGGCGCAGGTCCTACCGGACCGGCGACCTCGGCCGGCGGCGGTGGGACGGCTCCCTGGAGTTCGGCGGGCGCAAGGACTTCCAGGTCAAGTTCAACGGCGCGCGCATGGAGCTGACCGACATCGAGGCGGCGCTGGCCGCGCACGAGTCGGTGGCCGAGTGCGCCGTCGTCGCGATGGCCGACGCGGACGGGCTGGTCAGACGCCTGGTGGGCTACGTCGTCCCCCGTACGCCTGACGCCGCCGCGAACTCCTGGCGTGCCGCCCTGCGCCAGAGGTTCGGCAAGTCCATGCCGCCGGTGTCGTTCAAAACCCTGGACCGTCTTCCGCGCAACGTCGGCGGCAAGGTGGACCGGGCAGCGCTGCCGGCCCCCGCCACCGCCCGCACGCCCGCGCCGCCACGGACCCCCGTGGAAACCGACCTCGCCGCGATCTGGTCGGAGCTGCTCGGCACCGAGCGGGCGGACGCGGACGTCACCTTCTTCGCGGCGGGCGGGCATTCCCTGCTCGTCCCCGTGTTGCTTGATCGGATTCACGGGCGCTTCGGCGTGGCGGTTCCGATCGCGCGTTTCTACGCCGATCCGACACCGGCCGGCCTCTCCGCTCTTCTTGAGCCGCAAGCCGTAACGACAGAAGCAATTACCCAAACCATGATGGGGTGAGAAACGTGACTCTGGTCGAAACCGAGATCTCCGTTGATTTCGATGGCGAGAGCCTGGAAATCGCCGATGTCCGGAAGGTCGCAGAGGACTGGGCGACGTGCACCGTGGCCCCGGCGGCTCTGGCCAGGGCCGCCACCAGCCGGGCGATGTTCGAGGACACCGTGCGCCAGAACATCCCGGTCTACGGTGTGACGACGGGTTACGGCGAGATGATCTACATGCTCGTCGACACCTCCAAGGAGGTCGAGCTCCAGACCAACCTGGTGCGCAGCCACAGCGCCGGCGTCGGCCCGCTGTTCGCCGAGGACGAGTCCAGGGCGATCCTCGCCGCCCGGTTAAACGCTCTCGCCAGGGGCTACTCCGCGGTCCGGCCCGAACTGCTGGAACGCCTCGCGCTGTACCTCAACCTGGGGATCTCCCCGGCCATCCCGGAGATCGGCTCGCTGGGCGCCAGCGGCGACCTCGCGACGCTGGCCCACGTCGCCACCACGCTCATCGGCGAGGGGTACGTCCTGCGCGACGGCAAGCGGGTGGAGACCGGCGCGGTCCTGCGGGAGCACGGCATCGAGCCGCTGCAGCTCCGCTTCAAAGAGGGCCTGTCGCTCATCAACGGCACCTCCGGCATGACCGGTGTCGGGTCCCTGGTCGTGGACCGGGCCCTCAGCCAGGTGCGGCAGGCCGAGATCGTCACGGCGCTCGTGGTCGAGACCCTGCGCGGCTCGACCAGCCCGTTCCTGTCCCAGGGGCACGACATCGCCCGCCCGCACCAGGGCCAGATGGACACCGCGGCGAACATGCGGGCGCTCATACGGGGGAGCGGGCTCACGCTGGAGCATGCCGAGCTCCGGCGGCAGGCGGCCGAGCAGAAGTCGGGCGACGGCGTGCACCGTACCGAGGTGTACATCCAGAAGGCGTACACGCTGCGCGCCATCCCGCAGGTGGTCGGCGCGGTCAGGGACACCCTGTACCACGCCGCGGAGAAACTCAGGATCGAGCTGAACTCCTCCAACGACAACCCGCTGTTCTTCGCCGGGGAGGAGATCTTCCACGGCGCCAACTTCCACGGCCAGCCGATCGCGTTCGCGATGGACTACGTCACCATCGCGCTCACCCAGCTCGGGGTGTTCTCCGAGCGCCGCACCAACCGCCTGCTGAACCGTCACCTCAGCGACGGGCTCCCCGAGTTCCTGGTGGCGGGGGACCCCGGCCTGAACAGCGGCTTCGCCGGAGCGCAGTACCCGGCGACGGCCCTGGTCGCCGAGAACCGGACCATCGGCCCGGCCAGCACCCAGAGCGTCCCGTCCAACGGCGACAACCAGGACGTCGTCAGCATGGGCCTCATCGCGGCCCGCAACGCCCGCAGGGTGCTGTCGAACAACAACCGCATCCTCGCCGTGGAGTTCCTCGCCGCGGCGCAGGCGGTGGACGTGTCCGGCCGGTACGACCAGCTCAGCCCGGTCGGCAAGGCCACCTACGAGCTCGTCCGGTCGCTGGTGCCGACCCTGGACCACGACCGGTACATGTCCGACGACCTCGAGGTCATAGCCGCCGCGGTGTCCCGCGGGGAGTTCCTCCAGGCGCCCGTGAGCGCAAACGTCGAACTGCGCTGATCCGCGGCGTCACTCGGCATTTCAGAAGAACCGCAATCCGGCTCGGGGTTTGTACAGTCGATATGGCTGGACGAGATACCCCGAGCCGGCCGATTCCCCCGGGAATTGACTTTACGCACCGAGCCCGGCGGTGCCGATCTCGCACGAGGACCTGAAGGAGGACGTGGCGCATCATGACCATTTCTGAGGCACCGCACACACCGAGCGACGTGGCGGAGCGAATTCCGCTCTCCTTCAACCAGCAATTCCTCTTCAATTTCGACAGGGGCGAGGACGAGGGACCGTTCGGCCCCAAGTACAACATCGTGTGCGGCTGGCGCGTCAGCGGGAGGATCGAGGCCGGCATCCTGCAGGACGCCCTGGACGACGTCGTGGCCCGCCACGAGGCGCTCCGCACGCTGATCGTCAGGGACGATGACGACAGGTACCAGAAGGTCGTCCCGCCCTCTTCTCCCATCCTGGTCACGCACGACTTCACCGACGTCGCCCCCGACGGGCGCGAGCTGCGCGCGGAGGAGCTGCTCGTCGAGATCGAGACCGGCGACTACGGCGTCCGGGAGCTGCCCCTCCTGCAGGCGGTGCTCGGCCGGTTCGCCGACGACGACTCGATCCTCGTGCTGATCGCCCACCACACGGCCGCCGACGAGTGGTCCATGCGCCTGATCATGCGCGACCTCGCCGGCTTCTACGCGGCCCGCACGGGGCACGCGGTGGAGCTTCCCGAAGTTTCCCAGTACCAGGAGTTCGCCCGCTGGCAGACGAGCGAGGCCGGCGCCGCCGCGAACACGAAGCGCGAGTACTGGCGGGAAAAGCTGGCGGGCGGGAGCATCCTCGCCACCCCCACCGACCACCTGCGGTCGGCCGGGCTTCCGAAGACGACGGCGTGGCACCGCTTCTGGCTGCCCGCCGAGCTGACGGCCAAGGTCCTCGAGATCTCCAAGAGCACGCGCAGCTCGCCCTTCATGGTGCTGCTCGCCGTCTACGCCACGCTGCTCCGCAAGACGACGGGGACCACCGACATCGTGGTCCCGACGTTCACCTCCGGTCGCGCCCAGATGCGGTTCCACGACACGGTCGGATCCTTCTTCAACTTCGTCCCCCTGCGGGTCGACCTCGCGGGGTGCGGCACCTTCCGGGAGGCCGTCGAGCGCACCCGGGCCACCTGCATCGAGGCCTGGAGCAACGACATCCCCTTCGCCGAGGTCATGGGGGTCGCGCCCGAGCTCATGCTTCCCTCGTTCGCCGACGACCACGCCGTGTGCGCCTTCCAGGTCTTCCGCTCCCCGCTCGCCACCTCCGAGTCGGCCGGGGACCTCACCTACTCCGAGATCCACCGGCGGCTGCTGTCGCAGGCCGTGGGCGGCGACATCCCGGACGGCGCGATGTGGCACCTGGAGATCGACTCCACCGGCGACATCGTCGGCACCCTCGGCTTCAACAGCAACCTCTTCGACGAGAGCACGATCATCGACATGGCGTCGGAGTTCCACCGGGTGCTGGAGAGCACGGTGACCGCCCCGGACGTGCCCGTGCGATGGACCTGACCAACCGCGACACACCGTTGAACGACCGAGAAGGCTTGCCAGGCAAGCGAGAGGACAGCGAATGAGTACAGAGCAGAGCGGGGAGCTCAGCGTCGCCACGATCGAGGCGAAGGTCGAGGCCATCTGGAGGGACGTCCTCCAGGTGCCGGCCGGCCACGAGGACGAGACGTTCTTCGAGCTGAACGGCGAGTCGATCTCGGCGAACCGGCTCGCCTCGCGGGTCGAGGGCGAGCTCGGCATCTGGGTCGAGGTCGGCGACATCTTCGAGGAGGACCCGGACCTCGCGGGCTTCATCCGCACCGTCGTCGCGAAGGCCGGCAACCCGTCGAGGGCGTGACCGCGCCGCACGGGACATCCGTGACGGCCGTGCGGGAGCCTGGCCGCCGCACGGCCGTACGAACAACTCTGTGAGGAAAGGTGGTCCCGATGGCGGGCCTGATCCGGGTGCAGCCCGATGCCGACCTCGGTGAGGTCGTTGAGATCCTGGAGCGCGACGGAGGCGTGATCGTCGAGAACTTCGTCGACGACGCCACGCTGGCCGCGCTGTGGGACGACTTCCAGCCGGCCCTCGACGCCTGCGCCTACGGTGAGGACTGGTACAACGGCAAGCGGACCCGGCGGGTGTCGTCGCTGTTCGCCCGCACGACCCATCTGACGCCCGTAGTGACGCAGCGCCTCTACCTCGGGGCCGCACGCGAGATCATGCAGAAGCCGGTGCCCATGTGGATCGGCAAGTCGCGGGTGGAGATGACCCCGACCATCCAGATCAGCGGCACCCAGCTGATCCAGATCCACTCGGGCCAGGGCAAACAGCCCCTGCACCGGGACGACGCGCTGCACCTGCGCCGCCACCCCGGCCCGACGAGCCGGGTGCAGTTGATGGTCGCCATGAGCGAGTTCACCGCGGAGAACGGCGGCACGCTGGTCATCCCGGGCAGCCATCACTGGGACGACGAGCGCGCCCCCGAGGCCTCGGAGGCGTTCCCGACCGAGATGCCCGCCGGATCGGGCCTGATCTGGCTCGGCGGCGTCTACCACGGCGGCGGGCGCAACACCACCGACAACCCGCGCACCGGCATGACCCTCGCGCTGGACCTCGGCAACCTCCGCCAGGAGGAGAACCAGTACCTTGCGGTGCCGAAGGAGGCGGTGCTGGCCTACCCGGAGGAGGTGCGGCGGCTCCTCGGCTACGACCGCTGCCCGCCGGGCCTCGGCTGGTACGAGATGGAGGACCCGTACTCGGTCCTTGCGGCCGGCGGCGACCTGATCCCGGCCGCGGCGGCTCCGGTGGCCACGGCGTAACCGGCGAGCGTTCCAAGCGGCGGAGGTGACCACCTCCGCCGTTTCGCGTTCCCTGACCTGGATCTTCCCCGGCCTCGCCGGTTCGCGGACCTCGCCGTTCCCGCGGGCCGTACGCGACCGGGCCGTACGCGACCGGGCCGGGCTGGGACGCGCGGGGGAACACGACGAGACCACCGATGCGCGGCGCATCGGTGGTCCCGGTCTGTGGTGGGTCGTGCTCAGCCGTTCAGCGTGCCGTTGCCGATGCGGCGCAGGTGGTCGAACGAGGAGAGGTCCGGGACGGTCCAGCCGTCGAGGTCGTACTCGGAGAGGCACTGGTCGACGAAGGCCTTGTACTGGTCGACCTGGCCGTTGGTGAGCTGCGCGCCCAGGATCTCGACTCGCGTGTTCTCGTGGTTGCCGGCGTAGTTGCGCTCGTAGAGCTCGTGGCGCCCGCCGAACTCGGTGCCCACGGCGTCCCAGAGCAGCTTCATGACCTTGATCCGCTCGACGGCGTCGCTGCCGTCCGAACCCCGGATGTACTTGTCCAGGTAGGGGCGGATGTCGGGGTTCTTGAAGTCCTCCGCGCTCGAGTTGATGTAGATCAGTCCGCTGGCGATGTCCTGCTGGATGATCTCCTTGACGCGCGGGTAGCCGATCTGCATGAACCACCGGTAGGCCAGCCCGTACGCGGGGTTGGGCAGCAGCGCGCCGTCCTTCCACTCCACCGGGTTGCGCGCCGCCGCGTCGGAGAACGCCCAGAACAGGTTGCGCCAGGCCAGCACCTCACCGATGCGGGTCTGCACGCCGCGGAAGTCCTTGGACCCGGTCATCTCCGTCGCCTTGATGAGCAGGCCGGCGATGAACTCCAGCTTGACCGCCATGCGGGTGCAGCCGTGGAAGGTGAAGCGCTCGAAGAAGCCCGAGCGGCCGGTGAACAGCAGGGCCTTGCCCAGGTGGCCGTAGACGAAGACGTTCTCCCAGGGGATGAGCACCTTGTCCAGCACCAGGATGGTGTCGTTCTCGTCCATCCGCGAGGAGAGCGGGTAGTCGAACGGGCTTCCCATCACCGTGGAGGTGGTGGTGTAGGACGGCCGGCAGATCAGCTTCATGCCCTTGGCGTCCATGGGGATCGTGGCCACCAGCGCGAACCGCTTGTCCTTGATGGGCAGGCCGTAGTGGGCGATGAAGTTGTAGTGGGTGAGCGCCGAGCCGGTCGCCACGACCTTCGCGCCGCTGACGATGAGCCCCGCGTCGGTCTCCTTCTCCACGTGGACGAAGACGTCCGCGACCTCGTCCGGCGGCCGGTTGCGGTCGACAGGCGGGTGCACGATGGCGTGGTTCCAGAACAGGACCTTCTCCTGCGACTCTTTGTACCAGCGCCGCGCGTTGTCGGAGAAGGGCTCGTAGAAGTCGGCGTTCGCGCCCAGCGTGCCGAGGAACGAGGCCTTGTAGTCGGGGCTGCGCCCCATCCAGCCGTAGCTCATGCGGGACCACTCGGCGATGGCCTGCTGGTCGCCGACGAGGTCCTCGACGCTGTGCGGCGTGGTGAAGAACCTGTGGGTGTACCCGTCGCTGCCGGTGTCGGTCGGCTTGGTGAGGATGTCGCGCTTCGCCGGGTCGTGCAACGCGTCGTACAGCCGCGCGGTCATGCGGATGGGATTGTGGAAGGCAGGATGCGAGGTGACGTCCTTGACGCGCTCGCCGTACAGGTAGATCTCACGGTCGTCGCGCAGACTCTCGATGTACTCGTCACCGGTCAGCGGACGCGTCTTCGGCCGCGATTCGGCCGTGCCTGCGGCGGGGGCCTGGTCGGCGGCTGCCGGACTGCTTTCCTGGTCTAGCACCTCAACTCCTCGATGAATCGGTAGCTGTCGAGCGTGGCTGTCAATGGGACGCGCTCGAAGAAAGTCCGCGATCGCACGCGCGCGCCGGCAGGAAAGGGGTCGGGTAAACGGCCGGAGCCGGAGTGTTGTCGACGACACGTCCCGCTCGCCGACGTTGATGGACGGGCACACCGCAAGCCTGTTGCGGACCTTAATCCTCACACCGGGGATTTCCGTGGGCATCTCTCACGTTGCGGTCTGTCCCCGGCCCGGCGGTGGCCCCGCAATCCAGAAGATGCGCGAGCCGGGCGGGAATGCGAACTTCGAATGGTGAGCATCGGCGGACGGCCATCCGGCCACGTTTGGGTTCCGGCCATCCGGCGCGCATCTTGCCGGCGCCGCACATTCTCGTCGGATTCTTTTAGGAGGATATGGTGCTGACGACCGATGTTCCGACGCGGGAACAGCTTGCTCGTCGTGCGTCCGAACTGGTGCCCGTTCTGCGCAAGAACGCGGCCTGGGCGGAGGAGAACCGGCGCATTCACGAGGAGTCCATCGAGGCCCTCGCCGACGCCGGCGTCTTCAAGCTGAGGGTGCCCATCCGCTACGGCGGCTACGAGTCCGACACCCGCACGCTGGTCGACGTGGCGTCGGAGCTCGGCAGGGCCGATGGGTCCACCTCGTGGGTGGCGTCGGTGTACTGGATCCCGACGTGGATGGCGTGTTTGTTCCCCGACCAGGTCCAGGACGAGGTGTTCTCGACCCCTGACGTGCGGGTGTGCGGGACGCTGAGCCCGACCGCGATGGCCGCGCCGGTCGAGGGCGGCATCGTCGTCAACGGCAAGTGGGGCTTCATCAGCGGCGCCCTGCACAGCCACTGGCAGGTCGTCGTCGCGATCCTGGTAGGAGGGGAGGGCGAGCCCGCGCCGATCATGGCGCTGGTCCCGATCTCCGACCTGCAGATCGCCGACGACTGGTACACGGCGGGCCTGAAGGGCACCGGCAGCGTCAGCACGATCGCGCAGGACGTCTTCATCCCGTCCGAGCGTGTGCTGCACCTCGGCGCGGTGCTGCAGGGCCAGTCGGCCTCGCAGGCCAACGCCGAGCGGCCGATCTACCGGACCCCGCTGCTCCCGGTCGCCTCGGCCTCCTCGGTCGGGACCGTGGTCGGCATGGCCAAGGGCGCCAAGGAGACGTTCCTGGAGCGGCTTCCCGAGCGCAAGATCACCTACACCGGCTACGGCAGCCAGAGCGAGGCCCCGCTGACCCACCTGCAGGTGGCGGACGCGTCGATGAAGATCGACGAGGCCGAGTTCCACGCCCACCGCCTGACGTCCCTGGTCGACACCAAGGGCGTCGAGGGCGCGGCGTGGACGCTGGAGGAGCGAGCCAGGGCACGCGCCGACATGGGCGCGGTGTGCAGGCTGGCGAAGGAGGCCGTGGACATCTTCAACACGGCCAGCGGCGGAGGGTCGATCTACAGCCACGTGCCGATCCAGCGCATCGCCCGTGACATCCAGGCGGTCAACCTGCACGCCCTGATGCACCCCAACACCAACGCCGAGCTGTACGGCCGGATCCTGTGCGGTCTCGAGCCCAACACGCTCTACATCTGATCGGCGGGCGGACGCCCGTTCGCCATCTTCTATCAGCATCGCCTCTCACGGAGAAGGGTTGACCATGGCCACATCCAATTCCTCAGCGACCATCGACGCCGGCGTCACCGAGGCGGACAAGGCCGCCGTGGTCTCGGTCCCCGGGCGCATCGTCGCCGCGTGGGCGCACCAGGACGCCAAGGCCTTCGCCGACGTCTTCACGCCGGACGGGACCATGATCCTTCCCGGCTTCTACCGCAAGGGCGCCGACCAGATCGAGGCCTTCATGGCAGGCGCCTTCCAGGGCCCGTACAAGGGCACCCAGGTAACCGGGCAGCCCATCGACGTGCGGTTCCTCAGCGACGACTCCGCCCTGGTGATCACCGTCGGCGGCGTGATCGGCGCCGGCGAGACCGAGCTCTCCGACGAGAGCGCCATCCGGGCCACATGGGTCGTCGCCCGGCACGAGGGCGAGTGGAAGCTCGCCGCCTACCAGAACAGCCCCCGCGGCGCCGCCTGACAGGTGGCCGGGAGCCTGATCCCGGCGAGGTGACCGTGCCGGGTGAAGCCCGGCCGGGGCCGAAGAGCCTTCGCGGGCACTGTGACATCCCACGGCCTGGCGATCGCACCGGAATGCCCGTCTTAACCGGGACCCGGCGCGCTCGCCAGGCCGCTGGCATTCCCTGATGATTTCCGAAAGTCGCGAGGGTCGTGGTGTATTCCCCCTTTCTGGGGTCTTGTCGCACACTGGGGTTCCCCTTTATCGTTTAATGCGAGGCTTTAGTGTGAGCGGATTCCCATACCGGAGGGCAGGGGTTGCGACAGCCGGCGGGCGCCGATTCCACGTGTATTGTGGAAGCACTGTCGAACACCCATTGAAGAATCGAGCGTGAACATTACTCCGGCAATGGCGCGAGGTGCGGTCCGGGTCGCTGACCCGGTGTCTCTTCTTCCATGTTGCTGGATCACTCCTTTCATGTTGACGCGTCCTTCACGAGGCGTGTTCTACTGGTGCTGTGTCAGCACCTCTGTATGATCCGCGACACTAATCGGGGTGCTGGATGCCGGGGAGGCCCGGCTCGCGGCCTGGCTAATGGCAAGACCCTTCCGGCGGCGGCAGTCGGCCGCTAGCCGAGGGCCTTCACGAGAGGACCCTCGGTAGTCCGGGATCCGTCGCGAGGAGTGACTGATGGCGCCCACACCTGACATCTCAGCGATTTCGGCGTCGCGGTCGCCGGTACATCTGGAAGAGATCGCCGAATGCCTCGGCGGAGAGGTCTACCTGGCGTACGCGCACCGGCGGGAGTCCGGGGTCGTGACCGTGTCGGCGGGCTTCTCGCCGGAGGTCGCGCGCGGCAGGGCCCGGGTCCGGGCCTCGGCTCTGGACGCCCTGCACCTGCTCCCGGACGGCGGCGCGCGGCGCGGCGCCGTCCGCGACGGCAGGGAGTTGTGCCTTTCGGACTTCATGCCGGAGCCCCCGCCGGATCACCACGCGCGCGTGAGCGGCATCGGCCTGCTGAGCCAGGAGCGGTACGACCTGCCGGCCGAGGTCGTGTGGATGGGCGACCGGGACTGCCGGGTCGAGCCCACCGCGGTCGGCGTGCTGGAGGACCAGGCCCCGGACGGCGTGTCCGGCGCGATCGCCGACCTGCTGGCCCACGACATGGTCACGCGCTGGTGGACGAGCCCGCGGATGCCGCTCTTGCGGGTGTCCCAGCATCTCGACCTGCTGATCCCTCCCGGGGCGGCCGACGCGATACCGGCCCTCGGGCTGCGGATGTCGGCGTTCGTGCTTCCCGGTCCCGACTTCCAGATCGCGGTCGTCGGGGTCAGCGGTGAGGGCACCACGATCGCCACGGCCGCCGCCCGGTCGGTGAGGGAGGCGGTCAGCGAGGCGTTCCTGCGCGCGCTGGCCGCGCGGGCGCAGCCGTGGAACACGCTGTCGACCGGGGACTCCCTGCGCCGTCTGACGGTGTGGCATCGCGAGGTCGACTACCTCGCCTACCTGGAATGGTCCGCCCTGGACGCCGATCCGTCGGCGATCGACCGGCCCGAGGTGTGGGACGGTGCGCCCGGCTGGGCCGACATCGCCGCCCGCCGGTTCGGGCACGAGCCGATCCTGGTCGGGCTCGGCGCGTTCGACGACCCTGTGAAGGTGGTCTGCCCGGGCGCCGCCTGCTACCGGACGGTGCCGCCCGGCACGACGCTTCCCTGCCCGGTGCCGTAGAGGCGCCGGCGGTCCGCGACCGCGCCGGCCTCTAAGGGGTGCCGGCGCTTCCGGGCTCCGCCGGGCCGCGCTCGTGCATCAGGCGCCAGAGGAACTTGTTGAACAGCTCGCGCTCGTCAGGGGTGAACGGTGCCAGGAACGTGTCGAGGGCGTTGAGCATGGCCGGTCCGAGCTTGTGCCGGAGCAGGGCCTGGCCCTCGTTGGTCAGCCCGATCGCGTACTTGCGCCGGTCGTCGGGATTGCGGGCCCGCTGCACCAGGCCGAGCCGTTCGAGCCCGTCGACGACGCTGACCATGGTGGTCCTGTCGATGCCGTGAGTGCGGGCGAGCTGCTGCTGTGACTGCGGCCCCATCGAGTCGATGGCCGTGAGCACGATGAAATCCTTCGACCGCAGCCCGAAGGGCTCTACCGCCGCCTCAAGGATCTCGTTGAAGAGATCGTTGGCCTTGCCCAGCAGAAGGCTGGTGGAGGTGGACAGGAAGCCCGGCAAGGGTACGTCGGAATCACCGCTCACATAAGTGCCTTCCGTAGTCACCTGTCCCGTAACGCGCGGCATGTCCCTATCAAGCATGCCTATATATGCCACGAGTGTCACACGCTGGAATGGGCAGCGCAACAACTGCTTACAAATCATCAGCTCTACTGATTGACAGGAATACTGATGATCTGCGAAGCTGATTATTGCGTAGGGGGCGAAGGATGGCCTCGGCTGGGGTGCACGGGCACTCATCGTGGAGGAGGAGCCCATGTCCGCAGGACGAGTCGGCCCTAACACCGGGACGACGTGGGATGAGGTCACTGAGCTCTGGGAGGAGGTCCGTGAGATCGTGTCGACGTGGGCCGACTCGCAGGTGGCTGATGATCGGGATGTCTGATCGCCGATCCGTCGAGGAGAGGTTGGGGCTATGGGCGGAAACGGGCGCGAGCCCGCGCCGACCGCACGACTCTTGGCAGAGTCCACCGGCTGGCTGCTCAACGACGCGGCGCGTGAGGTCACGCTCAGGATCGAAGAGGCGCTGAAGGGCGACGATCTTCGCTGGCGCGACTACGGAGTGCTGGTCGTGCTCGAAGCGGCAGGGCCGCTGTCGCAGCAGGAGATCGGGCGGCGGCTCGCCGTCGACCGGTCGACGATGGTGCACATCATCGACGTCCTGGAGCAGCGCGGGCTGGTCCTGCGCAGCCGCGACCGCACCGACCGGCGCGCCTACTCGATCGAGCTGACCGATCCGGGTCGCGCGCTGCTGGTGGAGGTGCTCCACCCGCTGACGGCGGAGGTCCACAGCAGCGTGACCGGCAAGCTCACCGACGAGGATCGCGCGCATCTCAACCGGATCCTCGCCCAGCTGGCCGGCGGCACCTGACCTCGGCCAGCTATGTGAGGGTTTACGAACCATCTAATCTCTGATAGTTTCTAATCATACATATCCATGGAGCCGGGCAAGGGTCGAGGACCCCGTGGTCCCCCCTGGGTGAGGTACATGGCCAGGAGGCGAGCCATGGACATTTCCGTCATAGGTGTTCCGGCTGAAGCAGTAGAGATCTATCGGTACTTCCTTCGACACCGTGGCGACGGCATCGGCTCGATCCGCCAGGCACTCGACCTGGACCCCGACACGATCGAGGGTGCGATCGAGACGCTGGGAAGACTGTCCCTGCTCGACCTCACCGACCGCCACCGGGTGGTGGCCACCGAGCCGAGAATCGGCATCGAACGCCTCATCGAGCAGCGTCTCAACGAGCTCAACACGGAGATCCGCCGCGTTCTGACCACACGCGACGCCATCGCCTCCTTCATAGAGGATCAGCGGCATGGCGAGAACGCGACGTCGGCGCTCGACATCGAACGGGTGGAAGGCCTCGACCGCGTCCGCCAGCGACTCGACGACCTTGGGTTCTTCTCGTACAAGGAAACGTTGTGCCTGCATCCGGGGGGACCCCTTTCACTCGGCGCCATCGAAACGGCGCTGCCTTTGGATACTCGCTCGTTGCGCCGTGGGCTCGCCGTCAAGGCGGTCTACCATCCCAAAGCACTCGACGATCAGAACATGTCGGCATATCTACGTGAGGTCGTCAGCCTCGGCGGCCAGATTCACATCACAGAAGACCCCATGGACAGGATGTTGATTTTCGACCGCAGTATCGCGGTCGTTCCCATTCATCCGAAGGAAAGCTCCCGGGGCGCGCTGCTCGTGAAGGAACCCGGCCTGGTCTCACAGTTGGTCACCTATTTCGACGGGGTGTGGGACGCCGCCACCGATTTCCGCGAGTTCACCGAACCCAGTACGGACGCGCCGCTTCTCTCCGAGCTGGAGAGAAAGGTGCTGGAGGTGATGGCGAGGGCGGACAAGGACGAGATCGCGGCACGTGAGATCGATGTCTCGGTCCGTACCTACCGGCGTTACGTCGCGGACCTCATGGCCCGGCTCGGCGCCGTCAACCGCTTTCAGGCCGCCCTCCGCGCCAAGGAGGAGAACTGGATCTGACGGCCCTCGTACGGCCCCACGGCGTCGCGTCGCGGCCCCGGTGGCCCGTGCCGGCCGTCGGCCAGGGTGTAGCGGGTCGCGAGCTGCCAGTCCCCGGCCTCCGGATCGGCGAGGATCGCGCGCCGGGTCTCCGCCGGCGCATCGTCATTGCCACCGGCATCGTCATTTCCACCGGCACCGGACCGCCGCACTCCTGAATTCCGGTATTTCATTTTCAGGCCCTTCTGCCGTTCGTCGTTTTCGTTCTCGTGCCACCAACTCTCCGATATCCGCGGTCGCCGTGCCAGACAATTCGGCGTCATCAAGTTGCACGCCTTTAACAGCATCCTGCCAACGCTCCCACGCGTGCCGGAGATCGATAGTGGTGATCCACGCGCGCCCTTACACCGGGTCAAAGCACACTCGGAGGTGACAGGCGGGAGGGGCAGGCATTTGACTGGTGTGGATCAGAGGAGATGGTCTGATGCTGGTGAGCGTGACCGGCGGTACGGGATTCGTCGGCGCCCATTCGGTCGCGGCGATTGTGCAGACGGGCCACCGGGTTCGGATGCTCGTCCGCGACATCTCGAAAGTCGACCGCGCTCTCGCGCCGTTCGGCCTCGGCCGCGACGACGTCGACGCGGTGCCGGGAGACGTCACCGACGAGGCGAGCGTGGCCCGGGCGATGCGCGGTGCCGACGCCGTGTTGCACGCGGCGTCGGTGTATTCCTTTGACAGCAGGCTCCGCGCGCGAATGCGCGAGGTCAACGGGAGGGGCACGGAGCTCGTGCTCGGCGCCGCGCGGCGGGCAGGGGCGAGCAAGATCGTCCACGTGTCCAGCATCGTCGCGATGTTCCCGGCCCCCGGCCGGGTGATCGACGAGGGCTCGCCGGTCGGCCGGCCCCGCGAGACGTACATGGCGAGCAAGGCCGAGGCGGAGGTGATCGCGCGCCGGCACCAGGAGGAGGGGGCGCCGGTGGTCATCACCTATCCGCCCGCCCTGCTCGGCCCGCACGACCCGAACCTCGGCGACCAGAACGCGCGCCTGCGAGGCGTGCTTCGCGGGCTCACCCCCATATGGCCGCTCGGCGGGTTCCCCGTCGGCGACGTGCGGGACACCGCCGCGCTGCACGCCAAGGTGCTGGCCTCGCCGGCCGGCGGGCCGGACCGGCACTTCGGGCCCGGCCGCTACCTGTCGACGCGGGAGTACGTGAACGTGCTGCGCGAGGTCACCGGGCGAGCGCTTCCGACGCTGTTCCTGCCGGCCCGGGGGATGATCCCGATCGGGCTGCTCACCGATCTGGTCCAGCGGGTGTGGCCGTGGCACATCCCCGCCGAGTACGGGGCCATCTACACATGCGCCTGCGCCACCCGGGTGGCCGAGAACGCGGGCACGTCCGGCATCGCGCCCCGGCCCGTCGCCGAGACCGTCGGTGACACGGTGCGCTGGCTGTACGAAAGCGGCCGCCTGTCCGCTCGGCAGGCGGGGTCGGTACGGCCGAGCCTGACGTCTGTAGGAGCGCAATGAGGGGAGATGCCGCCATGAGCGAGCGGATCGCGACAAGCCCGAGCCTTGACTACCCTGCGACGGGGGCACCGGTGAGCACCGTGGAGCTCGACTTCGTGCCGGTCTCCGTGCCCAGGCGGACCAAGGACGGCGCCCGCGCCCGCCCCGACGAGCACGCGAACGGGGACGGCCGGGAGGAGGCGCCGCCGCCCCGGTCGATGGCGGCGCTTCGCGAGCGGCACGCGGGACTGCGCGACGGGATCGTCTCCGGCCGCCCCCAGGGGGTCGAGCGGCAGCACGCGCTCGGCAAGCGCACGGCGCGCGAGCGGATCGACACGCTGCTCGACGAGGGCTCGTTCATCGAGCTCGACATGTACCGCCGCCACCAGGCCCACGGCCTGCGGATGGAGGACAACCGCCCGCACACCGACGGCGTGGTCACCGGGTCGGGCACGATCGACGGCCGCCGGGTGTTCGTCTACGCCCAGGACTTCACGATCTTCGGCGGATCGCTCGGCGCGGGGCACGCGTCCAAGATCCACAAGGTGATGGATCTGGCGATCTCCACCGGGTCCCCGCTGATCGGGCTGATCGACAGCGGCGGCGCCCGGATCCAGGAGGGCGTGGTCGCGCTCAGCGGGTACGGCGGGATCTTCCAGCGCAGCGTCCAGGCGTCGGGCGTGATCCCGCAGATCAGCGTCGTGCTCGGGCCGTGCGCGGGTGGAGCCGCGTACACCGTGGCGCTGGCGGACTTCGCCTTCATGGTCCGCGACACCGCGCAGCTGTACCTCACCGGGCCCGATGTGGTCGAGGCGGTCACCGGGCAGCGGGTCACCCACGCGGAGCTGGGCGGCGCCGACGTCCACGGCAAGCGCTCCGGTGTGGCGACGTTCGTGCACGACGACGAGGAGAGCTGCCTGCAGGACGTGCGGTACCTCGTCTCGATGCTGCCCGGCAACAACCTGGAGTTCCCGCCCAGCGCGCCCTCCCGCGACGCGACCATGGACCTGCGGCCGAGGCTGGCCGAGATAGTCCCGGTCGAGCCGAACAGGCCGTACGACATGCGGGCGGTCGTCGCCGAGCTGGTGGACGACGGCGAGTTCCTGGAGATGCACCAGGACTGGGCGCAGAACGTGGTCTGCGTGCTGGCCCGCATCGACGGCGAGGTGGTCGGCGTGGTCGGCAACCAGCCGATGGTGCTGGCCGGCGTACTGGACGTCAACGCGTCCCAGAAGGCCGCGCGGTTCGTGCGGTTCTGCGATGCCTTCAGCATCCCGCTCGTGACGCTCATCGACGTGCCGGGCTTCCTCCCGGGCGCCGACCAGGAGTACGAGGGGATCATCCGGCACGGCGCCAAGCTGCTGTACGCCTACTGCGAGGCCACGGTGCCGCGCATCCACGTCATCGTGCGCAAGGCGTACGGCGGCGCGTACATCGTGATGGACTCGCGCACCATCGGCACGGACCTCTCGCTGGCGTGGCCGACGAACGAGATCGCCGTGATGGGCGCCGAGGGCGCCGTGAACGTCATCTTCCGCAAGGAGCTGGCCGCCGCCGCGGACCCCGCGAGGCTGCGCTCCGAGCTGGTGGCCGAGTACGCCGAACAACTCATGCACCCGCACTACGCCGCGGAACGAGGGCTGGTCGACGATGTCATCGATCCGGTGCAGACGCGCTCGGCGGTCGCGCGCGGGCTGGCGATGCTGCGCAACAAGCGCAAGCCGTCGCCGCAGCGCAAGCACGGTAACGTGCCTCTGTGACCGTCATGCGAGTTTCGGACGATACAGCGGAGAGTGGCGCATGGCGGGTGGCCCGTACGAGACCGTGACGTCCGCGTCCGGCGCGGAGCGCGTGCCCGGCACCTCCGATACGGGGACGGCGTCCGCCTCCGGCTGGGAGCGGGTCCCCGAGGCCGTGGCCTACCGCCAGGTCCGGGAGAACCTCTCCCGGCTGCTGACGAGCCGCCCGGACGCGGGCGGCATCCCCGTCGCCGCGTGCCCGGAGTGGACGGTCCGCGACGTCATCGCGCACCTGGTCGAGATCTGCGCCCGGGTGACGGGCCGGTCCGGAGAGCGCCCGGCGGCGGAAGCCCCGTCCGGCGGAGACGCCGGCCTCGCGGATCTTCTCGCCGCGTGGGCCGACGCGGGCGAGCAGGTGGAGCGGCTCGTCGCCGCGGGCGCGGCCCGGCGGGCCCCCATCCTGGTGATGGACGCGTTCACCCACGAGCTGGACGTCCGCCACGCCCTGGGCGTGCCACCGCCCGCCGGGCACCCGGCGTACCCGGGCGCGCTCGACGTCGTCGTCTCCGGGTTCTCCGCCGAGGTGGACAGGCGCGGGCTTCCCCCGCTGCGCATCGAGACCGATGGCACGTGGTGGGTGGCCGGCCAGGGAGGGCCGCCGGTGGCCACGCTGGGCGCCCCCCGGCACGACCTGTTGCGCTCGCTCGCGGGGCGGCGCACGCACGCGCAGATAGCGGAGCTCTCCTGGAGCGAGGACCCCGGGCCGTGGCTGCCCGCCTTCGCCTGGGGCCCGTTCGTCCCGCCCGAGCGACCGGCCGAGGACGCGGTGAGCTGAGGACGAGGTGAGCTGAGGACGCGGTCAGCCGAGGGCGCGGTGGGTTGGGCTCGTGGTGGGCCGAGAGCCCGCCGTCGCGGTCCGGTGGCGGTAAGTGAGCAAGCCGGAAGAAGACCGTGCCCGGAGTGGCCCGCGACAATTGGACGCAGGTTCCCGGCGCCGTCGCGAGATCGCGGGCGGAGGAGAGCTTCCTCTGCGCGGTGAGCCGTGCGCCGGGCTCGCGGTCAAGATTCCTGAGATCGAGGTTTGCGCATGGCGACCGAGGCAGTAACGACCACTCCAGTCAAGGTGAACGCCCTCAACAGCCGATACCACAAGACCGCTCTGCAGGTCTTCGCGGTGATCGTCCTGGCCCACTGGGCCGAGCACATCGCCCAGGCGATCCAGATCTGGGTCCTCGGCTGGCCGATCCCTGAGGCGCGTGGCGTGCTGGGCGTGCCCTTCCCGTGGCTGATCAAGTCCGAGTGGATGCACTATGGCTACGCGTTGCTGATGCTGATCGGCCTGATCATCCTGAGGAAGGGCTTCACCGGTAGCTCGCGCACGTGGTGGAACGCGGCGCTCGTCATCCAGATCTGGCACCACTTCGAGCACCTGCTCCTGCTCAGCCAGGCCCTCAGCGGGTCGAACCTCGCGGGCCGCCCCGTGCCGACCAGCATCATCCAGCTCCTGGTGCCTCGTGTGGAGCTGCACCTGTTCTACAACACCGTCGTCTTCATCCCCATGGTGATCGCGATGATCCGCCACCTGCGGCCCAGCCCGTCCGAGCGTGCCGTGATGGTGTGCGCCTGCGCCCGCCCCGCCCACGCGCACGGCTGGTAAGGGATGACGCCGGAACACGGGAGGCGCGGGCGCTCCCCGTTCTTCACCGTGGTCCTGACCCTCGTCGGCGCCTTCCTGCTGTACCTGGTCGTGCCCAACGTCGGCCCGACGCTGCGCGCGGCGCGGGGCGACGGCGACCCCGGCGTCTTCACCGCGCGGAGCGTCAGCTGCATCCAGCACCCCGGCCACGAGAGCTGCTCGTGGCTCGGGGAGTTCCGTTCCGACGACGGCAGGATCGACCGCGCCGAGGTCGCGCTGTACGGCAGCGACCGAGATTCACTCAGCCCTGGGATGGACACCAAGGCCATCGACGTCGGACGCCCCAACCTGGTCTACGGGCCCGGCGGCTCCAACGAATGGATCTTCACGGCCCTGGTGTTCCTCGCCGGGCTTCTCGTGCTGGTGTTCGCGTACGCCGGCCCGGTGCGCCGCCTGCTCACCGCTTCCGCGCCGGAGGAGACGGCGGTACGAAGCGTGTCCCACGGGTGAGCGCGCCGCCCGCCGGTGAGCGGCGGCGAGCGTGGTCGCGTGCCGGTGGGGGCGCGACGCCGAACATCATGATCGTCGGAGACTCGATCAGCCAGGGGCGCGAAGGCGACTACTCCTGGCGGTACCGGTTCTGGCGGAACCTCACCGAGCTGGAGATTCCGGCGCGCTTCGTCGGGCCGTGGGCGGGTACCTGGGTGTCCTCCGCGGTCCAGCCGGGCGACCACCCGGCCCACCCGGCGGACCCCGTCCACGCCGGCCGTTACCGGCGGGGCATCGCGTTCGGCGGGAGCAGGCACTACGCGAGCTGGGGGCGCATGCTCCGCGAGGCCAAGGACAACATCCGGGACGCCGTCGCCGCCTACGACGCCGACTACCTCATGGTCGCGCTGGGATTCAACGACCTGGCCTGGGGTGTGTCCCGTCCCGCCGGTCTGCTGGCGGACGCCGAGACCTTCGTCCGGCGGGCGCGTGACTCCAATCCGGACGTCCAGCTCCTGATCGCCAACGTCGTGCACCGCACACGGCTGCGCGACCATCCGAGCCTGGCGCGCGACATCACTACCTACAACCGGGAGCTGTCCTTCAGCCTGGCGGCGATGTCCACCGCCCGGTCGCGGACCGTCCTGGTCGACCTGGACGGTGTCTACGATCCGTACGGCGACGCCTACGACGGCGTCCATCCGAACAGCGGCGGCGAGATCAAGATCGCGCTGGCCTTCGAGCGGGTCTTCTCTTTGGAGTTCGACTACGGGCGGGCCGGTCTCCTCGCCCCGGTGCCCGCGGTCCTCTGAGCCGGCCGGGGGCATGGCGAGGCGGTGCCGTGCGGGCTGTGGTGGAGAGGGATGGGATCGCGGCGCGACATCTGTGTTCCCGAACGGAACGTGTCGCGTGATGCCGCCGACCCCGGGCCCGCCAAGGGGCCGTCTGTCGTGCCGGGTCTGTCTCTTGTCGTGCCAGGTCTGTCGTGCCAGGTCTGTCGTGCCGGGTCTGCCGTGCGGGGGCCGGGCTACGCGGGGCGGGCCGGGGCGTACGGGGGGTTCTCGTGGGAGGCGATCGAGGTCAGGATCGTGACGAGCTGGTCGGGCGCCGAGACCATCGGCCAGTGGCCGGTGTTGATGGTGTGGAAGGTCCAGTTCGGCTCGGCGCGCATGGCGGCGACGTCGTCGGAGACCCGGCCGCCGAAGTGCTCCTTGGAGCACACGATGTAGCTCGCCCGCTGCTGTGCGAGCGGCCGCGTCAGGACGGCGGGCTCTGAGAGCGTGTGCCCTGGATGCCCGACGAAGCGCTCCACCAGCCAATGGGCCTGCTGGGTCGACAGATCTTGCCCCTCGGCCACGATCGTGACATCGGGGATCGGCCAGCGCCCGCTGTTCTCGGCGATCAGCTCCAGCTCGCCGGCGCGCTGACGCTCGGGAAAGGCGTGGAGCATCGACTTGCCGTCGTGCGGCAGGAAACCCTCGACGAACACGGTGTGCGTCACGCGGTCGGGCGCCCGGTCGGCCACCAGGCCGGCGACGATGCCCGAATAGCTGTGCCCGACGACGATGACGTCGCGCAGGTCGTCCTTCTCGAGGATCGACAGCACATCGTCCACATGGGTGGCGAGGCCGACGGTGGAGACGTCGGCGTCGGGGCTGGACAGGCCCGACAGGGTGATCGGGCGGACCTGGTGGCCGAGGCTACGCAGCCCTCGGGTCACCGGCTCCCACGCCCAGGCGCCCATCCACGGGCCCGGAATGAGGATGTAATGATTCTTCACGGCAGGTCAGGTTCCTCTCCTTTACAGCTAGACTGCCTCTCAACAATACGGAAATCGGACCTGGCGGTTAGTTTATCGGCGCGGCCGGGGGCCCTGCCGAAGATGAATTCCCGTAGTTATTCAACAGTCTCGTGCTGATCGCGTCAATGGTGGTCAGGCGGCTATGGGAGCCGCGGAAGAGAACAGGTTGCGGCCGACGGCGGTGGTCTCCCATTCGGAGACCGTGATCGAGGTGTCGTCCGTGAGGACCGCCACCACGCCGACGTACCCGTCACCGGGGTAAAGGGTGGTGATTTGCACGCTTTGCGGGGAAATCTCGAGGGGCCACGCGAGCAGTTCGGGCTTCTCCAGGGGACCGCTGACCTCCACCTTGTCCGGGGGGATCCGCAGCCCGTGGCCGGTCGCCTTGAGCACCGCCTCCTTGCACACCCACATCCGCGCGAAGCCGGCCTGCTGGTCCCGCTCGTGAAGCGTGCCGAGTACCGCCTGCTCGGCGGGTGACAGCGCGCACCGTACGAGCTCGCTGACCGGCGCCGTCGGCACCTCCTCGACGTCGACGCCCACCGGGCCGGCGGTCGTCAGTGCCACCGCGACGCGGCTTCCCGAGTGCGAGATCGAGGCGTGCAGGTTGTCGCCGGTGAGGATGTACGGCCTGCCGTGCGGCTTGTCGCAGCTCCCGCAACGCCGCTCGATGGGCACATTCTCCGGCGGTATGTCCAGCTGGCTGGCGGCGGTGGTGCGCAGCAGCCAGGAGGCGGTGAGGAAGCGGAGCCTGTCCTGCTCGCGGCGGTAGGTCTTGGCACGCGTCAGCTCGGTTTCGTTGAGCACGCTGAGCAGAGTCTCGATCGGCTGGTCCCGCGGGTCCGCCCACCATACGCGGCATTCGGCGGTCTTCAGGGCGAGAGCGTTCATGGCGTGTCCTCCTTCGCTTGGTTGTGGCGGTTGGTCAGGGCGTGGCAGTTGACGAGCTCCCAGTCGCTCACTTCGGGGTTGGTGAGGATGGCGGTCACCTCGGCGCGGATCTGCGCACTGGTGATCTCCTCGTCGGTATGGACCCGGATGGCGATGTCGCCGGTGACGTTCTTGAGGTCCTTACGCCATTCCTTCGGCAGCAGGGCCAGTATCCGGATTCCGTCCACCGGTGAATTCGGTAACGGCTCTCCGGCCGTACGGCGGATTGTCAGTTCGACCAGCATCTGATTTCTTCCTCAGTCCCAGGTGGTGCCGGGCGTGGCTTTCGCGGAGTCCCAGGTGGTGCCGGCGGCGATTTTGAATCCGGCGGAGTGGTTCGAGTTCTTCATTTCCGGTTCTCCTTTCATTGGCTGTGGTGTTCGTTCTCGCACAACCAACTCTCGGCGACTCGGGGGCCGCGAACCAGACGATTCCAAGTCAGCAAGTTGCACGCCGGTAGCAGCTTCCTGCCAACGGCCGGCCGGGCTTGCCCGCGCACGACGGGCTGAGGGGAACAACGCCAGGTAGACGGCCCGCGCGACGTGCGCGCAGGCCGCCGGAGATGAGGGCGTGGCTACATCCGGACAGGGTCCCGGTCAGGGCGTGCCGGAAGGCGCGGCGCCGGGGTGGCCCGGGAAGGAGATGCCAGTGCGGCGGGGGCTATTCGCCCTGCTCGTCGGGAGACGAGACGGTCCGCGCCTTCGTCATGACGTGGCGCACGAAGGCGTCCAGGCGCTGGTGGTCGAACAGGTCGCCCACCTCGACCCTGACGCCGAGCTCGTTCTCGATACGGGCGACGATTCGCAGGGCGGACATTCCCCGCCCGCCCAGCTCGGAGAACGTGGCATTCGTCTCGCCGGCCGAGACGCCGAGCACGTCTTTCCATATTTCCTCGACGCGCTCCTCGATTGCCGAAGAACCTATGTCCCCCACGCGACCACTCCCATTCGACGCCTCTTCACGTGCCCGGCACCCCCTGGAAGGACCGCACCCACTCGCCATTGGCGCATATTGGGCCCCGCCCGGCAACACCACGGGCGGGTTCAGTGCCTGGTGTCCGTCCACCGGTTCGGTGCCTGAACGGTACGCGGGACCGGCATCGTACGGGCGGGAAGGGGCAGGTAGGGAGGGGACGGACGTGCGCGGGGACAGGAGCGGGCGCGTTGGCCCGGACCGAGATCGAGGAGGTGGGCCCGTGCGGCAGCTCAGCGCGCTCGACGCGCAGTTTCTCAGCTTCGAGAGCGAGACGAACGTCGCCAACGTCGCCGGGCTGTCCATCCTGGAAGGCGAGGTGGCGCGTGACGACCTCGTCAAGCTCGTCGAGGAGCGGTCGGCGCTGGTCGCGCCGCTCCGGGAGAGGGCGGTGCCGGTGCCACTCGGCCTCGACCATCCGTACTGGGTGCAGGACGAGGCGCTGGACCTCGACTACCACGTGCGCGAGCTGGCGCTCCCGTCGCCGGGGACCGACCGGCAGCTCGCCGCGCAGGTGGCCAGGCTGCACGCGCGGCGGCTGGACCGGCGCCACCCGCTGTGGGAGATGTACCTGATCCACGGGCTGCAGGGCGGCCGTACCGCGCTCTACACCAAGCTGCACCACGCCGCGATCGACGGCATCGGCGGGGCCGACGTGCTCGCCGCGTTCATGGACGTCGAGCCCCGGCCGAAGCGCCGCGCCGCCGAGCGGCCGGCGGAGCCGGAGCAGGCTCCGGAGACGGCGGAGATGCTGCTCAGGACCGCCGGCCGGCTGGTCGCCAACCCGGCGCACCTGCTGAGGTTCATCGCCGAGGCGATGCCCTACCTGGACGAGATCCCGATCATCTCCCGGCTTCCCGGCGCCGTGCCGGTGTCGCGGGCCACGCGCTGGCTGGCCCGGCAGGTCGGCCTCGGGCAGGAGGTCCCCGAGCTGCCGAAGATGATCGCGCCGCGGACGCCCTTCAACGGCCCGGTGTCCGCGCACCGCCGGTTCGCGTTCGTGGAGCTCCCGCTCGACGAGGTCAAGCAGATCAAGAACGCCTTCGGCATCACCGTCAACGACGTGGTCATGACCCTGGCGGCGACGGCCGTCCGGCGCTGGCTGATCGCGCACGACGCGCTTCCGGACGAGCCGCTGGTGGCCGGCATCCCGTTCTCGCTCAGGGACGTGGACGAGGAGGGGCCGGGCAACCAGGTCACGCTCATGATCACCTCGCTGGACACCCAGATCGACGATCCGGGCGAGCGGCTGGAGGCGGTCCACCAGGCCATGCGGCGGATCAAGGACCGCTTCAATCTGGCCCCCGCCCGCTGGCTGCGGCACCTGAGCGAGAGCATGCCGGCCGCCCTGACCGGTCTGGCGGACCGCGCCGCCTTCGGGCTCGTCGCCCAGACCTCGCCGCCGGTCAACCTGATCATCTCGAACATCCCAGGGCCGCAGATCCCGCTGTACGTGTGCGGGCGGCGGCTGCTCGCGCAGTACCCCGTGTCGGTGGTCACCGACGCGAGCGGAGGCCTCAACATCACGGCCTTCTCCTACAACGGGCAGATCGCCGTGGGGGTCGTCGCCTGCCGCACGATGGTGCCCGACGTGTGGAGCGTCACCGGCTACCTGCGCGAGGCGCTGGAGGAGCTGAAGGCGCTCACGTGAGGGCGGCCTCCCCGTGGATCCGGCGTCCGGAGATCTGCTGGGGGAACATGACGATGAACTGGTCACCGCCGCCCCGCGCCCACGGGGTCAGGGGGAGCAGGGCCAGCCGTTGGATCTCCGCGAGGTCCTGAACGGCCCGCGCGTGGCCGACCATGGTCACCGACCATCCCTGGTGCGTCCGCGCGTCGAACTCGTCCACCTCGAACGCGACGACCGCGTTCCGGGCGGCGGACGCCAGCCGGGAGCCGGCGGTGGTCCTGATCACGACGTGCTCGCCGTCCAGGACGAAGCCGACGGGCTGGACGGCGGGGAGGGCGCGGTCGGTGAACACTATGCGCCCGACGGGGACGGAGGCGAGCAGCGCGAGGCACTCCTCGCGCGACAGCACCTGCAGGCCCGCCGAATCCAGTGTCATGGGTCCAGATTGCCCGACGCGGGCGGCGGCCGATCAGGGCCGAAGGTCCCGTCATTCCCCGGCGATCGGCCCGCCCACCGGAGATCACGCCGATCGGCGACGGTGTTCAGCGGAGCAGTGCCATGCGGGCCGCGCCGACGAGCCCCCCGTCACGTCCGAGAGCCGCGGGAGTGACGCGCAACCGCTGGACGAACCCGAGATGCGCACGACCGGCGACGGCCCGGCGCAGGGGGGCGAACAGCACCTCGCCGGCTCCGGCGACCCCGCCGCCGACCACCACCTGGTCGAGGTCGCAGATGGCGGCCACCGAGACGATCGCGCTCGCGAGCGCGCCGGCGGCACGTTCGAAGGCGGCCAGGGCCACCGCCTCACCGTCATGGGCCGCCCTGGACAGTTCGCGCGCGTCGGAGCCCTGCCACCCCTGCCCCCTGGCCCAGCGGACCATCGAGGGGCCGCTCGCGATGGTCTCGACGCACCCGGCCGCGCCGCACGGGCAGGGGGAGCCGCCCGGGTCCACCACGATGTGCCCGATGTGCCCGGCGTTGCCGGTCGGCCCCGCGTAGGGGACGCCGCCGAGGACGAGGCCGCCGCCGATGCCGGTGGAGACCACGATGCCGAGCATGGCGGCCGTGTCGCGTCCGGCCCCGCGCCAGGACTCTCCGGCGGCCGCCGCCACGGCGTCGCCCACCAGGTGGGAGGGCACGCCCGGAACCACCTCGGCCACCTGGGCGAGGATCGGGAACTCCCGCCAGGCGGGGATGTTGACCGGGCTCACCGTGCCGGCGAGGAGGTCGAGGGGCCCCGCCGACGCGACGCTGACCGCCAGCGGCGGGGCGTCCCCGGCCATGTCGTGGATCAGGTTCGTGAGGGCGCGGCTCACCACGGCGGCCTCGCCCGGGAGCGCGGCGGGGGTTGGCACCTCGCCGCGGCGGAGCACCGCGCCGTCCTCGCCGATCATGGCGGCGGCCAGTTTGGTGCCGCCGATGTCGGCGGCCAGCACGTAGGGAGTCATGGGCTTCTCGTCGCTCGGGAGATGGGCGGACCAGCGGGCACCGGGGGCACGGGTGAAGGCCGGGGATTCGAGGGTCGGGTGCAGGGGGCTCGGGGTGTCAGGAGGGTATCGAGGGTCGGGCGCGAGGGGCTCAGAGAGGGTCTCGCGGGTCGGGTGCGAGGTTCAGGATGTCAGGAGAGCGCCGAGGCGGGGAGCGTAGGTGGCGTGGAAGACCAGCGAGGCCGCGCCGATCGCGGCGGCGTCGGCGGCGAGGGGGGAGACCTCGACCCGCGCGGTGTGCAGGCGGCGGGCCAGGGGCCGGGTGGCCACGGCGTCCGCGATGACCTGCCGGTAGAAGCCGGCGACCTCGCGCATGGCGGGCCCGCCGATCACCAGCAGGTCGATGTCGAGCATGTTCACGATGCTCACGGCCGCGTCGGCGAGGCGGGCCGCGACCTCCCCGATGACCTCGCGCGCGAGCGGATCGCCGGCAGCGGCGGCCGCGCAGATCGCCGAGTGGTCGACGCTGCCGCCGGCCGGTGCTCCCTGGGCGTCCCCGTCCGGCATGTCACCGGCCGTCCTCGCGAGGCCCGGCGCGCTGTCGGCGGCTCCGGTGAGCGTGCTCCGCGCGCCCTCGGCCAGGCGGGATCGTACGGTCGCCTCGATGGCGCTCGGGCAGCAGACCGCCTCGACGCACCCCCGGTTGCCGCAGTAGCACTCCGGGCCGTCAGGAACGACGGTGATGTGGCCGAACTCCCCGGCGTTCAGGGAGCGGCCCCGGTAGATCTGGTTGTCGAGGAACAGCCCGCCGCCGATGCCGGTGCCGAGATACAGGTAGGCGAAGCTCGGCGTGGCACGCGCGAGGCCGGCCCACCGCTCGCCGATGGCCGCCGCCGCGGCGTCGTTGTCCAGGGTCACGGGGAAGCCGGTGTGCTCCTCCAGGAGGCGCTTGATGGGCACGTGGTCCCACCCGGTCAGGCGCGGCGGGAAGTGCATGGCGCCGTCGGCGTCGAGCGGGCCGGGACAGGCCAGGCCGATGCCGAGCACCTTGCCGTCGGGCACGCCCGCCTCGCCCAGCATGCGCCGGGCCGTGACGGCCATCTGGCGGATCACCTCGCCGGGCGCGAGGCCGGGGCGCACGTCGGTGCGCAGCCTGGCGACCGGCTGCCCCGCCAGGTCGGCGAGGACGTACGAGATCTCGCCGGGGTCGAAGTGGATGCCGACGGCGTGCCCGGCGGTGGGGTCGACGCGCAGGATCGTGCGTGGCTTGCCGCCGCTGGAGGGCAGCGACCCGTCCTCGAAGACCAGACCCTCCTCCAGCAGCCTGCGCACGATGACGGACACGGTCTGGGCGGTGAGGCCGGCACGCTCGGCGATCTGGACGCGGCTGATGCCGTCGGAGACCTGGATCGCCTCAAGGACGACGGCACGGTTGTAGCTGCCTACTTTCGGCAGATTTGTGCCCATCTGCATGCCTAGCTCCTGGCGTCCTTGAGGTCCTCAGGCAATATCGCACAACCCGTTGACTTAGTAAATCAAAAAGACTTACGTTCTCGTCAACCCAAGAAACACGGCCGAAACACGGCCGGCGGACCACTCCAGCGCGTGGGTCGGGGGCCCCGGGGCTGTGCTCGTGGTCACGGTAAGGCCGGAGAAGGAGTCCGATGAGACGAGCGATGGTGGCCTCGGTACTGGCGCTCGCGACGGCCGCCACGGCCGGCGCATGCGGTGGGGACACGGCGGAGAAGAGCACCAACGGGGCCAAGGAGATCGAGGTGCTCTACAAGACCGAGCCCGGCTGGCCTTACATGGACAAGGTGCTCAAGCAGGCTAAGACCGAGTACGAGACCGCGCACAAGGGCGTGACGATCAAGCTCACGCCCGTCCAGGGCAACAACGAGGTCTACTACACCAAGCTCGCACTGCTGAACCGCTCGGCCGACTCGGCTCCGGACGTGTACCTCCACGACACCTTCCAGGTCAACGCCGACGTCGCCGCGGGCAAGCTCGCCCCGCTCGACGGCTACCTGAGCTCGTGGCCCGACTGGGCGACGCAGTACGCCGACTCGGTCAAACAGGCCGCCAAGGGCCCCGACGGCAAGATCTACGGCGTCCCGATCAGCACCGACACGCGAGGCCTCTGGTACAGCAAGGACGTGCTGACCAGGGCCGGCATCCAAGTGCCCTGGGAGCCCAAGACCTGGGCGGACGTGCTGACCGCCGCCCGCGCGATCAAGCAGAAGGTCCCCGGCGCCATTCCCTTCAGCATGTACTCCACCAAGCCGCACGGCGAGGCCGCCACCATGCAGGGCTTCGAGATGCTCCTGTACGGCACGCCGGGAGGCACGCTGTACGACGAGACCCAGAAGAAGTGGGTGGCCTCCAGCAAGGGCATCACCGACTCGCTCGGCTTCATCAACACGATCTACCGGGAGAACCTCGGCCCGAAGCAGGCCGACGCGTTCAACACCAAGCTGGCCGAGAAGGTGCAGTACGACTGGTTCCCCACCGGGAAACTGGGCATCGACCTCGACGGTGCCTGGCTCTCCTCGGCATGGAAGCCCACCGGCACCAAACCGTGGCCGCAGTGGACCGAGAAGATCGGGTGGACCCCCATGCCGACCCAGAACGGCGAGGATCCCGGCGCCGTCAGCATGTCGGGCGGCTGGGTCATGGCGATGAGCTCCTACGCCAAGGACAAGAAGGAGGCGTTCGACTTCATCAGCGTGGTCACCAACAAGCGCAACACGCTGACGTACTCCGTCAGCTCCGGTGACCTTACCCCCCGCAAGGACGTGGCCGCCGACCCGACGTACACCGCCGACAACCCGGCGGTGAAGTTCTGGACCGACCTCGCCTCGGTGACGCACTACCGCCCGGCCTACGAGGCCTATCCCAAGGTCTCCGCCGAGGTGCAGAAGGCCATGGAGGCCATGACGACCGGTTCCAAGGCCCCCGACGCGGCGGCCAAGGAGTACGCCGACGCGCTGCCCGGCGTCGTGGGCGGCCCGGACAAGGTGACCTCCGGCTCATGACCGTCACGGCGACGCCGCCGCGGCTGGCCGGCTCCCCCGGGGAGGGGGAGCCGCGCCCGCGGGGCCGCGGGGCCCTGCGCTGGATCCTGCCGCTCGCGCCGGCGCTGGTCCTGCTCGTGATCTTCCTGGCGGGGCCGATCCTGTGGAGCGTCTACATCGCCTTCACCAACGAGACGCTGACCGGCTCGGCGTCGGTGAACTCGCGGTTCGTCGGCGTGGACAACTTCGTCAAGATGCTGGGCGACGAGGACTTCCGCAACTCGTTCCTGCTCACGTTCGTCTTCGTGATCGGGTCGGCGGTCATCGGGCAGAACACCCTCGGCCTGCTCATCGCGCTGCTCCAGCGCGGGCGCGGCCGGGTGACCAGGAGCGTCGTGAACGGCGTCGTGATCGCGGCCTGGGTGGTGCCCGAGGTAGTGGCGGCGGCGTGCTGGTTCTCGTTCCTCTCGGAGGAGGGCACGCTCAACGAGGTGCTGGGCGCGATCGGCCTCTCCCAGGACTGGCTGTTCACCGCCCCGATGATCGCGATCATCCTGGCCAACGTCTGGCGCGGCACCGCGTTCTCGATGCTGGTCTACTCGGCCGCGCTGTCCGACGTGCCGGGCGACCTGCTGGAGGCGGCGTCGGTAGACGGCGCGACCACCTGGCGGCGGTTCGTGCACATCACGCTGCCGCTGATCCGCCGCTCGATCCTGTCGAACCTCATGCTCATCACCCTGCAGACCCTGGCCAGCTTCGGCCTGATCTACGCCCTGACGGGCGGGGGTCCCGGCACGGCCAGCCAGACCACGCCGCTCTACATGTACGAGCAGGCGTTCCGCTACTTCGAGATCGGGTACGGCAGCGCCATGGCGCTGGTGATGCTCGTCATCGGGGCGGCGTTCTCCCTGGTCTACCTGCGACTGATCAAGGTGGACGCCTGATGGCCGGCGTGCCCGCTCCCGCACAGGGGGTTCTTCGATGACCCGCACGGCCGCCCGCGGCGCGGCGCTCCTCTCGCTCCTGCTGATCACGCTGGCCTTCGTCGGCCCGTTCCTGTGGGTCGTGCTGGCCTCGCTGCAACCCCAGGCCAACCTCACCGCCAAGCCGACCTTCCGCTTCTCCCTGGAGAACTTCGCGGCGGTGCTCAACTGGGAGACCGTCTACCAGCCGGTCATCAACTCGATCATCATCTCCGGGACCACCGCGATCCTCACCGTGGTCGTCGCCGCGCTCGCGGCCTACCCGCTCTCCCGCTACAAGCTGCGCTTCAAGCGGCACTTCATGCTGACGCTGCTGTTCACCACGGGCCTTCCCGTCACGGCCATCATGGTGCCGGTCTACTCGATGTTCTTCCGGTTCAACCTGTACGGGTCGATCCCGGCGATGGTGCTGTTCCTCGCGGCGAGCGCGCTGCCGTTCGCCATCTGGATGATGAAGAACTTCATGGACGGCGTGCCGGTGAGCCTGGAGGAGGCGGCCTGGGTCGACGGGGCCGGGTGGGTGCGGTCGCTGACGCGCGTCGTCATGCCGCTGATGGCCCCCGGCGTCGCCGTCGTCTCGATCTTCGTCTTCGTCGGACAGTGGGGGAACTTCTTCGTCCCGTTCGTCCTGCTCGACACGCCGGAGAAGCAGCCGGCGGCGGTCACCATCTACACCTTCTTCTCGCAGTACGGCCAGGTGGCGTACGGGGAGCTGGCCGCCTTCTCGATCATCTACACGGCCCCGGCCGTGATGCTCTATGTCGCCGTGAACAAGTACCTCGCCGGTTCCTTCAGCTTCGCCGGATCAGTGAAGGGTTGACCCTTGCGTATCACCAGCGTCGAATCCACAGAGCTCTTCGTCGAGTCCGGGCAGGTCGTCCGGGTGCACGTCGACGGGCCCCCGGGGGAGATCGAGGTCCGTGTCACCGGCTCCGGCGTCGACGGCACGAGCCGTACGGCACGGCGACCGGTCGAGGTGGGCGTCTCGACGGACGCCGCGCCCGGCACGCGCGTCCCCATCGAGGTGACGTCCGGGGACGCCGTGGCCACGGCGGAGCTGGTGGTGGCCGAGCCCGGCTGGACGGTGTGGATGGTGCCCCACTTCCACTACGACCCGGTGTGGTGGAACACCCAGGCCGCCTACACCAGCACCTGGGACGACGCGGGCGAGGTCGCGCAGCAGTACCGCGGCGAGCGGCAGAACGCCGGGTTCGACCTGATGCGCGAGCACCTGGAGACGGCGCGCCGCGACCCCGACTACAAGTTCGTGCTCGCCGAGGTCGACTACCTCAAGCCCTACTGGGACGCCCACCCCGAGGATCGCGATCTGCTGCGGCGGCTGCTCGCCGAGGACAGGGTCGAGCTGATGGGCGGCACGTACAACGAGCCCAACACCAACCTCACCTCGGCCGAGTCGACGATCCGCAACATCGTCTACGGGGTCGGCTTCCAGCGCGACGTCATGGGCGGCGACCCGGCCACCGCCTGGCAGCTCGACGTGTTCGGGCACGACCCGCAGTTCCCCGGGCTGATCGCCGAGGCCGGGCTCACCTCCAGCTCCTGGGCGCGGGGCCCGCACCACCAGTGGGGGCCGATGCTCACCGGGCGCGACCTCGAACGCGACGGCTGGGGCGACCCGTCGACCATGCAGTTCCCCGCCGAGTTCGAGTGGCTGTCGCCGTCCGGCAAGGGCGTGCTCACCCACTACATGCCCGCGCACTACAGCGCCGGATGGTGGATGGACTCCCGCGCCGACCTCGCGAGCGCGGAGGAGGCGGTGTACGAGCTGTTCACGCGGCTCAAGAAGGTCGCGGCCACGCGCAACCTGCTGCTGCCCGTCGGCACCGACTACACGCCGCCCAACAAGTGGGTCACCGAGATCCACCGCGACTGGAACGCGCGCTACGTGTCGCCGAAGTTCGTCTGCGCGCTGCCGAAGGAGTTCTTCGCGGCCGTACGCTCCTCGCTTCCCGCGCCCTCCCCGCAGACCCGGGACATGAACCCCGTCTACACCGGCAAGGACGTCTCCTACGCCGACACCAAGCAGGCCCAGCGGTCGGCGGAGTCGCTGGTCGGCGATGCCGAGAAGTTCGCCACGCTCGCCGCCGTGACCACCGGCGCCCGCTACCCGCACGCGGCGCTCGACAAGGCCTGGCGGCAGCTGGTGTTCGGCGCGCACCACGACGCGATCACCGGCTCGGAGTCCGACCAGGTGTACCTCGACCTGCTCACCGGCTGGCGCGAGGCCCACGACCTCGGTGAGGGGGTGCTCAAGGCATCGCTCGGCGAGCTGACCGCCCACGTCGACACCCGGGGCGAGGGCACCGCCGTTGTGGTGTGGAACCCCTCCTCCTGGGAGCGCACCGACCTGGTCAGGGTACGGCTCGCGCTGCCCATGCCCGGCGCGTACGGCGTGCGGGTGAGCGACCCCGCCACCGGCGAGCTTCCCGTGCTGCTGGAGAACCCCGAGTACGACGAGGACGGCGGCCTGTCGGCCGTCGACGTCGTGGTGCTGGCGCCCGCCGTACCGGCACTCGGCTGCAGGACGCTGCGGGCCGAGCCGGTCCAGGAGGCGACGCCGCTCGGCTGGAGCTCGCGTGAGGGCTCCGGCATCTCCACGGCGACCCATCTCATCGAGGTCGACCCGGCGCGCGGCGGCTGCGTGTCCCGGTTCTACGACGTCGCCCGCGACCGCGAGCTGCTCCAGCCCGGCAGGGTCGGCAACGAGCTGGTCGTCTACGACGAGTACTCCGAGCACCCCGAGTTCCACGAGGGCCCCTGGCATCTGGTGCCGAGCGGGACCGCCACCGGCTCGGCCGGGCTGCCCGCCACGTCGGTCACCACCGAGACGTGCGCGCTGGCCGAGCGGGTCACGGTCACCGGCCGGGTCGGCCCCGTCGCCTACACCCAGCGGATCACCCTGTGGCACGGCCTCGACCGCGTCGACTGCGTCACCCACATCGACGAGTTCGACGGCTCCGACCAGCTCGTCCGGGTGCGCTGGCCCGCCCGCGTCCCGGGTGCGCTGCCGGTCAGCGAGGTCGGCGACGCCGTCGTCGGCCGCGGCTTCGGCCTCATCGACGTGGACTCGGGCGAGCACCCCTGGACGCTCGACAACCCGGCGGGCAACTGGTTCGCCCTGTCCTCCACCGCGAGGGTCGCGCTGCGCGCCGAGGACGGCACGCCGATCGGCGGCCGGGCCATCGGCATCGCCGAGATCATCGGCGGCGAGCCGCGTGACCTGGCCGTCGCGCTGGTGCGCAAGGGTGTGACCGCGACCTGCTCCAGCGCCCCCGGCCCCCGGTACGGGGACCTCGGCGTCGACTCCAACCTGCCGGACGTGCGGGTCGCGCTCGGCACCCCGGAGGAGAACCCGTTCGTGGCGGAGGTCCTCGCGGCCGCCGAGCCGGAGTACGCCGAGCTGCTGCGCGAGCGCCTGGCGTCGGGCGGCCGGGCCCGGGTCTGGGTGCCCGCGTCCGAGCCGCTGGAGAAGGTGTGGGTGCCGAGCGCCGACCTCACCGGGCCCCGCGCGCTTCCCGTGCTGATCGTCGCCGGAGAGGGGGCCACCGAGGAGCTGGTCGCCGACCTCGACGACGCGGTCATCGAGGTGACCCAGCCGCCGGAGCTCGCCACGCTCACCGAGCCCGCGCTGGACGACTACACCATCGGCGTGGTCAACCGGGGCATCCCCGGATTCGCCGTGGACACGGGCGGCGCCCTGCACCTGTCGCTGCTGCGCTCGTGCACCGGCTGGCCGTCCGGCGTGTGGATCGACCCGCCCCGCCGCACCGCGCCAGACGGGTCGAACTTCCAGCTGCAGCACTGGACCCACTCCTTCGAGTACTCCCTGGTCACCGGGGCCGGCGACTGGCGTGAGGCCCGGCTGGTCGACCACGGGCACGACGTCAACCACCCGCTGGCCGCCGTGGCCGCGCCCGCGCACGAGGGGGAGTTCGCGGCCACCACCTCGTTTCTGGCCGTCGAGCCCGCAGGCAAGGTGGTGCTCGCCGCGCTGAAGGCCACGGGAAACCCGCTCGCCTCGGGCCGGGAGGCGGGGGAGGTCGGCGGCGTAACCCTGCGGCTGTACGAGGCGACGGGCGAGCGCGTCACCGCCCGCATCCGCACCGATCTGCCGCTCACCGGCGCCCACCGCACCGACCTGCTCGAACGGCCTCTGTTCCCGCTGCCGGCCGGCGGCCTCGAACTGACCGGCATGGAGATCGCCACCGTCGCCGCGACGGTGGCGAGCCGGCAGAGCTCCGGGGCGGCCGAAGGGCAGGGGGTGGCGCTGGGGCCGGAGGGCGAGCCGTACCAGCCCGTCTACACGCGCTACTGGCTCGACAACACCGGGCCCGCCCCCGCGGGCAACCTGCCGGTGGCGGTCCACCTGTCCCGGACGGACGTCGCCGTCGAGGGACCCGTCGAGCTGGCCGTGTCCGTCGCCTCCGGGCTCACCGAAGGCGAGGTGTCCGGCGTCGTCACCGTCCGGGCACCCGCCGGCTGGGCCTGCGAGCCGGCCGAGCGGCCGTACGCGCTGGCGCCCGGCGGGCACGCGTCGTTCCCCGTCCGGCTCGTGCCCGAGGACGGCGCCGAGCCTGGCGTGTACTGGCTGCGCGCCGGCACGTCCTACGGCGGCCAGGCCTACGAGGACGTGACCCGGCTGCACGTGGGCGGCGGCCATGACGCGGACCTCGACGTCACCGTGGAGACGCCCGCGGTGCGGCTCACGCCGGGCGACTCCGAGGCCGCATCCGGGGCGGTGGAGGTGCTGCTGCGCTCCCCGGCGCTCACGGACGTCTCGGTGCGGGCGCAGCTGATCAGTCCCTGGAACACCTACGAGCTGATCCCCGAATGGAACACCGGAGTGGTCGTACCCGCGCGGGGCGAGGCCCGGCTCCGCTTCGAGGTGCAGGCGCCTCCGGGCACCCGGCCAGGCCGCTGGTGGGCGGTGGTCAAGCTGGCCGGCGCGGGCCGCCTGCACTACACCGAGGCCGTCGAGATCGAGGTGCTCGCGTGAGCCCGGTCGCCACGGTCGCCGCCGAGGTGCCGGCATGAGCCCGGTCGCCATGGTCGCCGCCGAGGTGTTCCCGTGAGCCGGGTGGCCATGGTCGCCGCCGAGGTGGGGGAGCGGGTCGTCCCGGTCTCCGACGTCGACGCGCGGGAGGCGGAGCTGCGCGCGGGGCCGCTCGCCGCGCGGCTGCCGCACCCCCGCAGCGCCGAGGGCAGGAACCTCCGCCGCTGGCTGGTCCAGGTGCTGGTCACCGAGGCGCTCGTCGAGGAGGAGGCCGCCGCGCTCGGCCTCGTCGCGGTGGAGGACCGGCCACGGCCCGGCCCGCTGACCCTGCCCGCCGCGCTGCGTACGGGCGGCGTGGTCGCGGCCGTGACGGTGTCGATGCCGCTGGCGCGTGAGCTGCGCGCCGTGGTGACGGCCGGGGTGCGCGTCCCGGAGGAAGAGGTGCGCGCGTACTACGACCGCAACCCCGATCGGTTCACCCGCCATGAGACGCGCCACGTGAGCCGGGCCGGGGGAGCGTCCCTTGGCCGCGTGCGGCGCGGCGAGCTGCCCGGACCGCTGGAGACGGCCGTCTTCTCCGCCCGGGAGGGAGAGGTCGTCGGGCCCGTGGAGGGTCCCGGCGGGCCGTGGACCGTGCGGGTGGACACCGTCGAGCCGGGAGGCCCGCTGCCGTACGAGGCGATCCGGGACACCATCGCCTCCGAGCTGACCTCGGTCGCGGTCGAGCGGGCCTTCGCCGGCTGGCTGGAGCGGCGGTACGCCGAGAAGGTGCGGCTGTGGCCGGGCTTCGAGCACCCGGCCGACCCGAGCCACGCCGACGCCACCCACCGGCACTGAGCTCTTCCCCCCGCCCGCGTCTCGCGCGGGCGGGGCCGTCGTAAGGTTTCGCCATGGAGTACACGAGGTTTGCCAGGTTCGGCATGGTTTGCACGGTCGACCACCTGGCCTCCACGGCCGGGTTGGCCATGCTGGACCAGGGAGGCTCGGCGGCCGACGCGGCGATCGCCGCCAACGCCGTGCTGGCGGTCACGGCTCCGCACGCGTGCGGTCTCGGGGGCGACCTGTTCGCCCTGGTCCACCAGGGCGGCGGATCGCCGCGCGCGCTGAACGCCTCCGGGCGGTCAGGCTCCGGCGCTGACCCTGACCGGCTGCGCGCCGAGGGGCACGACCGCATGCCGTTCCAGCGGGACATCCGGTCGGTGCCGGTGCCCGGCTGCGCAGACGGCTGGCTGGCTTTGCACGCGGGGTACGGACGGCTGCCGCTCGCGGAGCTGTTCGCGCCCGCCATCCGGTACGCCGACGAGGGATTCCCCGCCTCCCCGCTGCTGGCCCCGGCCGCCGCGGTGCTGCCCGGAGTGGACGCCGCGCTCGCTCCCGGCGACCTCATCCGCCGGCCGGGCGTCGCCCGCACCCTGGAGGCGCTCGCCATCGAGGGACGTGACGGCTTCTACCTCGGCGAGTTCGGCAAGGGCCTGCTCGCGCTCGGCCGCGACGCCGCGGCGGGAGGTTCGAGCGACGGCGAGTACTCCGAGGCCGACCTGGCGCGCGTGAACGCCGACTGGGTGGAGCCGCTCCGGGCCCGCGCCTTCGGCCACGACGTGTGGACCATCCCGCCGAACTCCCAGGGCTACCTGCTGCTGCTGGCGCTGGCCATCGCCGACGGGCTGGACCTGCCCCGCGATCCGTCCGACCCGCTCTGGGCGCACCTGCTGGCCGAGGCCGCGAGGGCCGCCGGGCACGACCGTCCGGACGTCCTGTTCGACGGGGCCCCGGTCGACGACGTGCTCGCCTCCGCCGGCGAGCGGCGGGCGGCGATCGATCCGTCACGCAGGGCCCGGCTCCGCGACCTGACCTCCTCCGGCGACACGACGTACCTGTGCGCGGTCGACTCCGAGGGGATGGGCGTGTCGCTCATCCAGTCGAACGCCGCGGGGTTCGGCAGCATGCTGTTCGAACCGGCGACGGGCATCAACCTGCACAACCGGGGCATCGGCTTCTCGCTCGTCTCCGGCCACCCGGCCGAGTACGGGCCGGGCCGCCGCCCGCCGCACACCCTCGCCCCCGCCCTGGTGACCCGGCCCGACGGATCGCTGCGCGCGGTGCTGGGAACGATGGGAGGGGACTCCCAGCCGCAGATCCTGCTGCAGGTGGTCGCCCGCCTGCTGGCCTCGGGCGAGTCGCCCGGCGAGGCGATCGGCGCGCCCCGGTGGCGGGTCGGCCCCGGGCTCACCGGCTTCGACGCCTGGAGCGAGCCCGACGAGGCGTCCCTGGACGTCGAGCAGGGCGCGCCGTGGTCCGAGGGGCTCCAGGAGCGCGGCCACCTCGTCCAGGGGCTGCCGTACGGCGGGGCGTTCGGGTACGCGCACCTCATCGACGTACGGCCGGACGGGGTGCTGGCCGGCGCGGCCGACCCCCGCGCCCTCATCTCCAGCGCCGCCGGGCGCTGACCCGGTGAGTCGCTGAGGCTCCTTGATCCGGGAACAACGGGGTTCCCGGCCACAAGCGGTCCTGGCGGCGATTGTCGGGAGGGCTGGGGAATTCCCCATAGACCGCGTTCCCTTCCTGGATGAGTATGGGGTTACTCATGCCGGGAGCGCGCGGTGTTCCTACAGTGCGACTCACCAGAGGTGCCGAACGGACTCTGAGGAGTCGACGATGTTCCGCCGCTTCTCGCACTTCGCCCTGTCTTCGACGCTGTTAATGAGCCCGGCGCCACCGGTCCCCGTGCCCGACGGGATCAACCGGTGCGTGGCGCCCGACGGCTTACAGGGTCAACCTCTCGAACAGGCGAGACTGATGCTCACGGACCTGCCCAAGAACGAGATCAGGATCCAGGTCGCTCCTGAGGACTACCCGTCGGAGTTGCCGTCCTACGTCGTCGGTTACCGGATCAGCGAGTGCACCACCGACTACCCCTACCAGAACTACACGATCACGCTTGAGCTCGGAACGAAGGTCCCGGATCTCAAGGGCCTTCCCCGTGACGACGCCGAGACCGCCCTCGCCGACTCCAGATTCGGCGCGGACCCCCAGCCGGGGGACGCGGGCGCGGACTGGACGGTCACGGACCAGAACCCACCCGCCGGCGACCTCGTACGCTACGACTCTCCCATCCGCTTCGATCTGGTCCCCCCGCGCACCCCCACTCCCGAGGTCAGCCCCCCGTCGCCCCCACCCGTCAGCCCGCGGCCATCTCTGGTGAAGGTGCCGAAGCTGGAAGGCCTCGACCCGACGAAGGCCGAACAGCGGCTCACCAAGGCGGGCCTGCTGATACGCCTGGCTCCTGGCTCGCCGCTAACAGGGAAGATCAGCCGGCAGGATCCCGCGGCCGGCGCCGAGGTCGCCAAGCTCACCACGGTGACGGTATGGCTGACGAGAGCGCCGAAACCGGACGGGGAAGGCGGCGAGACCGGCCCCACGGACGGCTCGACCACCGAAGCCGGAGCCGGTTCGGAGCTGGTTCCGGTGGCCCTTGCCTTGGCGGTGCTCGCGGCGCTGTCGCTCGGCCTCGTGTCTCTCGTCCGTGCCAAGAGACGCCGCAAGGCCCCTCAACGCCGCAAGGCACCTCGGCGGGGGGGTTCGATCCACTGTGTCGCCTACCCGGACCCCGCACCCGACGTGGAGCTCCATCTGGCCCCGTCCACCCCGTCTGTTGGCTTGCCGGACATATGGGTCGAGGCGTACCCGGATCCCGGCCGCCAGGAACTGAGAGAGGTCGTACCGTGACAGTCCTCATCGAGACCAAGCCGAGCACGGCCGACCTCCTGCTCTTCGCGAACCCGGAGAACGCGGTGACGGCCCTGTCCGAGGCGCTCGACGCGCGGCGCATGCTCGAAGCCGTCGGCGAGGGAGCCCGGAGAGCGGACTCCGTCTTCAACAGCGCACTCAACGGCAAGGTGGCCGAGGCCGGCGGCGAGTTGCTGCGAGGGCTGGACCTGGGCGCGGTCCTGCTCGGCGGATGGCAGCGATACCGCGACCTGCGGATCGCCGCCCGCAAGACGGTCGAACAACCCGGGAGCACCGAGGTGGTCCGTCTGGCCGAGCACAAGATCACCTCCAGGCACGCCCCGTACGCCGACGTGTACGTGGACGGCCATCGGGTCACCCGGGTCGACTTCGGCATCGAGCTGGCCTTCGACATCACGCTGATGCAGGCGAGTGTCCGCGACGGCCGTCTCATCAGCCTGGGTGCGGGCGACTGCGCGGCGAGCATCACGTGGAGCGTGCGCGGCTTTCCCGTGGCGCAGAACAGGGCGCCGCTCTCCCTGCCGTTCCACGTCAAGCTGGGCGAGGGAATCCTCCTGTACGACGCGCGGCGACCAGGAGGTTAGGACTCGCTGTCGAGGTGACTCATGGCAGGGGCGGCGTACCTGGTGCCTGCCGCCGCGCCTGCGGGCACCGCCCGCTCGATGGCCGCCAGCTCCTCGGCGCTCAGTTCGAGGCCCTCGGCGGTCAGGGACTCCGCCAGGCGGTCGCGGCGGCGGGCGCCGACCAGGGGCACGATGTCCTCGCCCTGGGCGGCGACCCAGGCGATGGCGAGCTGGGCCACGGTCGCGCCCCTCGCCTCGGCGATGCGGCGCAACGCCTCGACCAGGTCGAGGTTGTGCTGGACGTTCTCCGGCTGGAAGCGGGGGCTGAAGCTGCGGAAGTCATGTGAGGTCAGCTCGCGCTCCGGGCTCCAGTGCCCGCTGAGCAGACCGCGCGACAGCACGCCGTACGCGGTGACGCCGATGCCGAGCTCGCGCGCCGTCGGCAGGATGTCCCGCTCGATGCCCCGCGACAGCAGGGAGTACTCGATCTGCAGGTCGGAGATGGGGTGCACGGCGTGGGCCCGCCGCAGCGTCTCGGCGCCGACCTCGGACAGGCCGATGTGGCGGACGTGCCCGGCCTTGACCAGCTCGGCGATGGCGCCCACCGTCTCCTCGATGGGGACCGCGGGGTCCAGCCGGGCCGGACGGTAGATGTCGACGTGGTCGGTGCCGAGCCTGCGCAGGGTGTAGGCGAGGAAGTTCCTGACCGCCTGCGGGCGGCCGTCGTAGCCGCCCCAGCCGCCGTCCGGGTCGCGCAGGGCGCCGAACTTGACGCTGATGACGGCCCGCTCGCGCGCCCTGCCGGCCAGCGCGTCGCGAAGGAGCAGCTCGTTGTGGCCCATGCCGTAGAAGTCGCCGGTGTCCATCAGGGTGACGCCGGCGTCCAGCGCGGCGTGGACGGTCGCGATCGACTCGGCTTCGTCGGCCGGCCCGTACAGGTCGGACATGCCCATCAGGCCGAGCCCCAGTGCGGAGACGGTGGGGCCGGTGCTGCCGAGAGTGCGGGTGCGCATGGCGTTCGTCCAATCTTCCAGCGTGCCGATACCGGTGGGCATCGTTGCTAACGAGCTTAAGGTATCACCGCTAACGTATACGCGCTACCTCGGATCTGTTAGCGTTGATTACATGTCCATCGACGCGCTCAGTACCAGGGACCGTGTGCTCCGCGCCGCGGCCGGCCTGCTGGCCGGGGGAGGCAGGGAGGCGGTCTCCACGCGCGCGGTCAGCGCCGCGGCCGGGGTCCAGGCCCCGACGCTGTACCGGCTGTTCGGTGACAAGGAGGGGCTGCTGGGCGCCGTCGCCGCGTACGGCTTCGAGGAGTACCTCGCGAGCAAGCACCGGCTGGGCGAGACCGGCGACCCTGTCGCCGACCTGCGCAGGGGGTGGGACCTGCACGTCGACTTCGGCCTGTCCCGGCCCGCCTTCTACGCGCTGATGTACGGCGACGCCCGGCCGGGCGTGCCGTCCGCCGCGGCCAGGGACGCCGAGAGGATCCTGGAGCGGATGATCTCGCGAATCGCCGGGTCCGGACGGCTGCGCATGAGCGTGGAGCGGGCGGCGAGGATGGTCCACTCCGCCGGTGTCGGGGTCACCCTCACCCTCATCGCCACAGACCCCGACAAGCGCGACCTGGAGCTGTCGGCCCTGACCCGCGAAGCCGTCCTCCGCGCGATCACCACGGACGACTCCTCCGCCGCGCACGGCCCCGCGGCCGACGTCGCCAGCCGCGCCCTGGCGCTCCAGGCCGCCCTCCCGGACGACGACCCCCGCCTGACCGACGCCGAACGCGCCCTGCTCACCGAATGGCTCGACCGCCTGGCCCGCTGACCGGGTCACCGCGCCAGTCGACGAAGCTCCTCGTCGAGGTCCCTGACATGCCTGTTCCCTGCCCACGGCTGGAGGCGGGCACGAGCCTGCCATACGGAGTCCACCAGCCGTGCCGAACTGTGCACGCTGGTCAGCCGCGCTGCCTGACGGATCTTCTCAACCGCGCCTGAAACCTCCCGCTTCCGGGTGAGCGCGTCGGCGTACTGCAGCAAGGTCTGACCTCGCAGGAGCTTGGGCGTTGTTCGTGCTGCCAGTGTCTTTTCGGCTGAGGCGATCGCGTCGTTGAGGCGCCCCCAGCCGAGCAGGCAGTCTGAGGCACAGCTCTGCACCTGGCTCGCCGTCCACCAGTACAGATAAGGGGGATCCGCCTCTCCCGGGGTCTGCTGAGCCAGCCTGACCGAGCGGGCGAGAGCGTGCTCGCTGTCCCGGACGTCGTGGTTATGGGCCAGTACGCGCGCGAGCTCCATCGCCTGCACGGATCTCACGAGGTCACTGGGACTTTTCCGGGCCCATCCTTGGGCGGCGAAGCCGTGGTCGAGTGCATGGCCCATCTGTCCCTGGGATGCGGCCATGCGGCTCAGCAGGATGTGGAGATAGGTAATCAGGGTGGGATCGCTGGTCTGATGAGCTGCCACCAGCGCGTCCTGGTAGCTCAGGCGTGCTCCCGTGTAGTCCAGGAGATCGTGGTGGAGGTAGCCGGAGACCTGGCTGAGCTCTCCGTATGTCTTGATGAGCCGCTCACGCAGTGTCGGCAGCAGGACTTCACGACGAAGAAGGTCGGCTACCAGATCCCGCTGTGAATCGACGATGGGGAGAACCGCTCCCGGGCCGAAATCATCGTCCAAAAGGCGACAACGGGCGGTCAGCTTCTCGATCACGACGACTGCCTGGGCGTCGATACGGCTGCAGGTGCGCACCACGGCGGTCAGCCGGTCCTTCTCGGACGGGGACAGATGGCGAAGCAGGACCAGAGCGGGAGCGCCTCCCAACGCCAAGGCCAGCTCGAACAGCAGATCCCGTCGCTTCACATCGGCCTCCTCGGACCCGAGGGCGCGAAGCAGAGCGGCGCAGTCCACCGACGCGGGGACCTGAGCCGTACCGCTCACACGCACCGCTTCTGGCTCCATGCTGACACGAGGGGCCGCCGACCCAGAGGCGCGCAGAGCCCTATGGGGTTCGAGGTGACGATGGTCCGCACGGTCGATGAGATCGCGGTCAGGCGTGCTGTAGGTGCCGTAGGCATGCTCCGTGATGAGGCGCCTGGCCGAGGTCTGGTAGATCACGGAGAAGATCGCCAACGCTCGCGCGCTCGGACGCCGCTCCCCCTCCGGCCAGGCTTCGAAGACGTACAGCCTTGACTCACGAAGCGCAGCCGTACCGGCGGGATCCAGATCGTTGTACGCGGCCACGACCTCCGCGCCGGTCAGACCATGCGCGTAGCGGTGCAGCTTGAGCGGGCTGACGTCGTGATAGAGCGCGAAGACATCAACGATCCGTTCGAAGGTGAAGCCCTTGCTGCGAAGGATCTCGCTCCGCCGCCGACAGTCGAGAAGGATGCGGTAACCGTCACCTGGCATGGTGATCGCCCTTCCGACCGAGACCAGAGGCCAACACACAGTAACGCATCGTGCTTCGTTGATTACATAGACGAACACGCGGTGGGACATCGACTCGCATGCCACCCGGGAACATGCCGCCGATCGTCACACCGTTCGAGCAGCTCACCGGGGTCGTCGCATGGGACGACCACCGCGAGCGGAAGGGGAATCTACCCGGAGGACGCCAGGAGCCAGAGTTCTGGCCTGTGAACGTATCCTCCAACCCCGGTAAGGAGGTGGCCGGCGTGGCCACCGACCCAAGCACCAGCGACAGCGACCCCGTCGGCCTCCCCGAGCAGGCAGACGTATCCGCATGGCCCGAGCACGCCGCACAGCCGCACCATCCGGCCGGCGTATCTGTACAGCCCCGCCACTCGGTCGCCGCCTCGGTGTGGCACCGTGCCTTTCCCGGCAGGCTCGACCAGGCGGCTCACGCCCGCGCATTCGTCCGGTTTCTCCTCGCGGACACTCCTTGCGTCGACGAGGCCGAGTTGATCGTCTCCGAACTCGCGGGCAACGCGCTGCGCCATACCCGCAGTGGATCCCCAGATGGTTGGTTCGCCGTCGAGGTCATGCTGAACCGCACGTTCCGCGACCACAGTCACGGGCAGCCTGTCAACGCTCTGATCACGGTGTTCGACAGCGGTGGGGGCGGCGTCCCCGCGTTGGACGGGCACAAGCAACCAGACCCCGACAAGGAGAGCGGCCGAGGCCTGGCCACCGTCGCCGCACTGGCCGCTCGTATCGGCTACCAGGGCACTCCTGAAACCGGCCACCGAGTCTGGGCCTACCTCGCTTTGTCCCCATGGGCTCCTCTTATGGCGAGCGACATCTCGACCGGCCGACGGCTCGGTCAGGTTATGCAGACAGGCCATGGGCCCCACTGCAGCACATCACCCTCGGCCCCAGCAGAATCGGCGACATCGCCCGCGCCGCCCTCGTCCTAATCCATTTCGAGCACGGCAAGATCACATGAAAGTCGCCGAGAAAACGTTATTGAAGGGTCCAGCCACTATGCGAAAGATAGACCACTAACTGATCTACGTAATAGGCGAACGGGCAAGCAAACTATTTAGAGCCAATGGAGATCAAATCCACTGCTCTTTTGGTCCAAACTTGTTCTTCATCTGACCAGCCATGCAAACGGGCGACACTGATCACCAATTGTGCCATCGTCAAACGAACCAAGGCGCTGGTCGCCAGGTTCAAATCGCCATCCGGTGTCATTTCCCATAGAAGCCCCTCCGTGTCAAGCTCGTCCGGCCGCTCAGTCCAGTATTCTTTGGCGATCGCGAGAGCTGTTCTTGGCTGATGCAACTTAAGGTAGCAGCACATCCTATTGTAGGCATTTATCGCGTAGGGCTCATAGCCCATCCGTGCTGCACTGTTGAGAGGCTCTTGTGCTCCGGCCGCGTCTTCGGGTAGAAGGCAAAAGCCCAGATTGTTCCTGGCTTTTGCGTCATTAGGCCACTGGAGTACCGCAAACCTAAAAAGGGCGGCAGCGTCGCTGTACTTCCCCTCCTGCAGCAACGTGCTGGCATGGTCCTGCAATTCTCCCATAAAGGACACGGCTGGCGTTTCGGAAAGAGCACTTGAATTAACGACTGCTTGATATGCGATCTCGGCCGCGAGCTTCTGCATAGGAAGCACTCGATCCTTCATTATTTCAGCTGGGAAGCTTATCGGATCGATATCCTGCTGCCAACGATATTCCAAATGGAGACTAGGTAGAGACCACTGGTTGAGATATGACTCTGTGAACCTTTCGACCAACCATCTGTACTGGTGTCGCAGTGATCCCTCGTCACTGGCTGCTCTAGCCGGCGCCCAGAACTCCTCGCTATCTGGCAAGGTGAGCTGAAATAGGGAATCTAGGTCGGCATTCCTTACCCAGTTCAAAAGCGGGGGAAATATCTTGCCGCTCACTTGCACAACCACCTCATGCGTCTGCGAGAAGGTATGCGCGGCCTGATTGTCCGGTATGTTGAGCAAGAGGCGCCATCCCTCGATATCGACGCCATTGTCGCGTAGGTCCTTGCCTGAGTCACGCCGAGGCAGAATGTGACTTACCAAGAGTAGAGCGAGCATCGGCCCTAGGACCTCGGACATCATGCCGTAGCGGACAAGTGACTCTGCGTCGAGGCCGCGACGAGTAAGCTCGCGTGACGCGGCGTCAAAGCGGCGGAGGTACTCGGCCCGTTTTTCCTGGTTCGAATGGAACCGCTGGAGCAGAACGTCTTGTAGCTCGCCGATGAGGCTAGAGGTCTTCCAGGCAGCGCGTGGCCCCGCCTGGTCCTCGCACATCCGATCTTGCCGTGCGTCGAAAGGTGGACTCTCCTCGTCCATGCTCGACCTCCAGGTGTAGCTTTACCATCCAGTTGCAGCACCTTGGCATCTTGACGGATACGATTGTAGCTATGATCCTGGCAACAGGAGGGTGCCATGACTGATCTAATCTTCCAATCATCCGATCTCGCCAACAAGCGGACGGAAGTGCTCGAAGCGGCGCGTGAGGGACTGGCGCGCGTCCGAGACAAGGACGGGACCAGCCTGGTGATGCTCCCAGAGAGGCGCCTACGTCTGCTCCAGGAGATCGCTAGGTGGTCCCGTGCACACATGCGGCTGGATGATCTGCTTCGTAGAGATGCTATCCCGAACGTTAGCGACCTCGGCGATCTCGCATGGTTGCGGGTATTTGACGCTGATGACCTTCGCGAGTTCGTAGAGGACCTTCACAACGCTCTCGTTGCTGCTCACTCCGACGAAGACACATTAGCTCTTGATGAATGCATCAAGGCGTGGCGTATTACCGCGCGTCAGATCGAGGACCCCCTTCGTCGCTCCGTTCTCATTGGCAAGAGCACCTCGGACGACTACATCGAAGTCCACGAACCGCAATGAGTAACAGCGCATATCGCCCTCATGCGCCGGCTCAGCGACCTGGCGGGCGACCATCTGTCGCACCTCAATACCGAGTGCTGGTTCACAGGAAGTTTCTACGGCACTACCAACAGCTGGCTGAACGGGTAGGTCTTCAACAGGCGCAACAGTTCTGGGATCATGTGTCTCAAGAGCCAGGAAAACCCTCAGCGGTAGCGCAAACTTGCTATCTGAAGGGTAAGGCGGGAAAGCCGCAAGCGGAAGGATGGTCACGTACCATCCACTACGAGGTGTCCAGCTCGGCGCGCATCGATTATCAGTATTGCGACGAGTATAGGACTAGCCCTGACGGGGATGCGCATGCAGTCGTGGCAATTCTGACGATCAACTATAGCAGTCATTGAACCTTTCCCTGTAACCGCTGGTTGCGGTTCGTGCTCGCCTTACACGATCCGTCCATGCTCCAGCTGAAGCAGGACGAGGGCTGCGGCGGCTATTTGGGTGATCCGGCTCGGGTCGAGGCTGACTCGTCGCAAGGCTTTGAACGTGGTCTTAAGCAGGGTGTTTGCCCGTTCGCCGATCCCATGGATGCCTCGTATGAGCTGGTTGAAAGCGCGCTGAGCCTCGGTGAGTTCGCCGTCCTTGGGCTTCTTGAACGGCATCCGGAACACCTCCCTGGCCCCCTCGTAGCCCAGGTCGGTGAGCGTGATCAGGCGAGTCTCGGTCGCGGTGAGCGGCAGGGCCACCAGCAGGCCGTGGGTGCGGGCGCAGGTCACGTCGTGCTCCCGGCCCGGCCGGACCGCCGACCCCCAGATCGGCCAGCCGTCCGGGGTGGAGACGACTTGAACGTTGCCGCCGTGGTGTTTGTGCTTGCCCGCCCAGTAAAGGTCGGCGCCGTTGGGCCCGGGGGTGGAGATCCGGTCGGTGTAGATCAGCGTGCCGTCCAGGTTGAGATGCGTCAGCCCGGCCTTGGCGGTGCTGTCCAACGCGGTCTTCAGGTCCGGGGCTTGGGCCGCCAGGACATCGATGCCCTCGTGCAGCAGCCGGTAGGCCGCCGATCTACCGACGTGGTTGTCACAGGTCAGCTGCGTGACGCGGGTGCCATGGAGAAACCACCGGAGCGCCATCACGGCCTGCTTGAAGCAACTCAGCGCTCGCAGGTTCCTTCGCGTGCCGATCACCCGGCGGTGCTGCTGGAGCAGGCGCGACAGGTGTAGGGCGGTCTCCCGGCGGACATCGAGCACGGCGGTATAGGTGATACTGGACGGAAAGTGAAGCCTCTCGCTGTGAACTCGATCTCTTCGCAAAGACCAGTTCTAGCAGGGGCTTCACCCATGTCCGGGGCAGGAGGCGAGGACGACCCCAGGGGCTACGCAGCGTGATCGACGATCACCGGGAAAGGTTCATTGAACAAGAAGGTTGGCGTCGGTCACGGGATACCGGGGGTTGAGCGTATCTTCGGGTTCAGCGCCGCCAGTGGCCGTCCCGGCACACGTAGGTCCGGCCACGATTGCTGACCCCGACGGCCCCCTCGTTGCCGCAAAACCCGCCTGGGTTGACCCCGGAGATGAGCGACGTGGTGTCGTCTGCGGTTTCCCGAGGCGCTGGTTTCGGCGAGGGCTTCGGCTTGCGACCTTTGCTGGGGTCCAAGTCGTCCCGGTCGACCGACTTATTCACCCCGTCGCCGTCGGCGTCGCGGTCTCTACGGTCACGGATCCCGTCTCCGTCGAAATCGTCGGTCGGGGAGGGGCTGGGCGTCGGCGTGGCGGTAGAAGTCGGGGTAGCAGGCACGAACAGATCGGTGGCGACAGATGACGGAAGCGGGGACGGTAACGGCGGAGCGTCGTCACCAAATATCGCGCCACACGCGGCAAACAACGCGAACATCACCGCGAAAAGCAGCAGGCATCCGCATCCCTTCTGGGCCTTGGTCGCGGGCTTGGGCTGCTTGGGCTTCGGGGGGGTGCGCAATCCAGCCACCTTCCTAAGGGGCGTCGGTGGAGGAGGAAGTGTAACTTGGAGCGATCCACTAACAGTGGCTGAACGCCAAGAATCGTGCCTCCGTGAAATTCTCGGAATCGGCTACTGTCTCGCATGTAGGGCCGTCGCGCACGCGGAATACCAGACAGGCTGCCGCATCGGAGGCCCGCTTAACGGTGGGGGTAGTGGGGAGGACGACGGCGTGCCGCCCCGAGCTGGCCGACGCGAGTGGGGCGCCGAGCCGGCCGACGGCCGACGAGACCGGGCAGCATGGGGGACGGACATGACGAGAGCGCCCACCCCACGAAGGGGCGGACACTTGCAGCGGCCGGCGATTGAGGTCCGTGGTCGCCGATCCAGCTCGGAGAAGGGCCTGGCCTACGTCCATTCGATGACCGCGCAGCTGGACCAGGCTGTCGATGTGCAAGCGTTGATCCCTTGGCAAGGAGATCCGCCCCTAAGGCGGGGGCGGCAGCGTGGGTGAACGTCCCCGCAGAGGAACTGGGGCCATATAGCCTTCGCTGTTGCCCTCGTCCAATCCATGGGACGAATAAACGGAAGAACCGTCGCTTACGGTTGGCCCGTGTGGACGGCCCTAGCGTGGGGGTTCGAGGAGGGTGGCGGCGAAGGTCTCCTGTTCGTTGAGGTGGGGGAAGGGCTCGTCGGGGACGGGGACGCCGAGGAAGCCGCACAGCGGGTCCCAGCCCTGGCTCACCGTGTAGTCCAGCAGGCGTTCGGGGGCGACCTTCTCGCGGACCTCCGCGTTGTGGTGCTCGTAGCAGGCGACGACGTGGTCGCGGGCGTCGATGCTTCCCTGGAAGCTGCGGCCGACGACCCCCGCGCGGCCGAACTCGGTCAGCTGCTCGGCGGCCTCGAACGTCTTGTGCCTCTCCACGGCCTCGGGGAACTTCCCGGCCATGGCCGCGAAGACGGTGCTGCTCACCGAGTCGTACCACCTGGCGGTGTCCCGGGTCGTGAGGATCACCTTGGCGTCGGGATGGGCCTCGACCAGCTCCCGCCAGAAGGCCACGCCCGGCCAGTCGGTGGTCGCGACGTACCCCTCGAGCGGCCGGCGCCAGGCCTCGGGCGTGCCGTTCGCCGCCGCGGCCCAGTCATGCAGGTGCCGGGGATGGGCGAACACCTCGGTGAAGTGGTAGCACGGCCCGAACCCGAGCCGGCACAGGGCCGTCTTCAGTGTCATCGTCCCCGTACGGCCGAGGCCGGCCCCGATGATGCGAAGCATGGCATTCCCCCTGATTGTCACGACATCAGATTCCGGTGCGTCTCGGCAAGAGGGCGGCACCGGTCATGGCCGGACGTTGACGCAGGTCAAGTGGTACGGGACGCGGCCGGTCAGCGGGCAGGGAGGTCCGGGGGGAAGGCCGCGCGGTCGTTGAGGCGCGGGAAGGACTCGGCGGGCACGGGCACGCCGAGGAAGTCACAGAGCGGCTTCCAGCCCCGGCTCACCTGGTAGTCCAGCAGCCGTTCGCGCGGAACGACCTGCCTGACCTCCGCATTGTGCCGCTCGAAGCAGGCCATGACGTGCTCCCGGTCCGCTATGTCGCCCCCGAAGGAGCGGCCGGCCACGATCGCGCGGGCGAACTCGGCCAGGCGCTCGCCGTCCGGGAGCGACCGGAACCTCTCCGGGGGTTCGGGGACGCCCTCGGCGATGACCCTGAAGATGGTCGTCGCCATGGACTCGTACCAGGTGTCGGCGTCCCTGCTGGTGAGGATCACCTTCGCCTGGGGGTTCGCCTCGAACAGCTCACGCCAGAACGCCACGCACGGCCAGTCCGTGGTCGCCGCGTACCCCTCCAGCGGTGCGCGCCACGCGCCCGGCGTGCCGCCGGCCGCGGAGATCCAATGGGGGAGATGCTCGGGATGGGTGAGCAGCTCCGTGAAGTGGTAGCACGGCGTGAAGCCGAGCCTCTGCAGCGCGGCCCGCAGCGACATCGTGCCCGTCCGGCCGAAACCGGCTCCGATGATCTGTAGCATCGCGTTCCCCCGCCCTCCATATCACCAGAAAACCGGCAAAGGGGGAGCAAGCTGGTGGTTCAAAGCACCATCCACGACAGAATGGGGGACGCCTGGAGGGCCGACAGGGCGCAGAGGGCGATGAGGAAGACCAGGCTCCAGACGATGACGCGGCGGAAGATGTCGCCTTCCTTGCCGTTCAGGCCGACCGCCGCCGCCGCGATGGCGAGGTTCTGCGGCGAGATCATCTTGCCGAGCACGCCGCCCGAGCTGTTGGCGGCGGCCATCAGCACCTCGGGCAGCCCCGCCTGCCTCGCCGCGGTGACCTGCAGGGCGCCGAAGAGCGAGTTGGACGAGGTGTCGGAGCCGGTGACCGCCACACCGAGCCAGCCGAGGATGGGGGACAGCAGCGCGAACGCGCCCCCCGCCCCGGCCATCCACGTGCCCAGCGTGATCGTCTGCCCGGAGGCGTTCATCACGAACGCCAGCGCCAGCACGGTCATCACGGTGAGGATGGCCCAGCGGAGCTGGTGGAGCGTCGCCCCGTACGCCGAAAGGGCCCGTGGCGGCGACAGCCGCAGCGCGGCCATGGTGATGACGCCCGCGACGAGCATCTGGGTGCCCGGCGTGGTCAGCAGGTTGAGCGTGAACGTAGGGAGGGCCGTCTCGACGCCCTTCGCGCTGAGCAGGTGGAGCCCCGGCCACCTCACCGTGAACGTCGCCCTGTCGAGCAGGCTCTTCACGGGCGGGAGCTGGCAGATCACGAACACCACGATGATGATCGCGTAGGGCGCGTACGCCCGTGCGGTCTCCGCGCGGTTGTCGGGACGGGCCACCCGCTCGGCGAAACCGGGGGTCGGCTCGTCGGCGGCGCCGCCCGCGATGACGGCGGGCCCGGTGTACGGCCGGCTCGGCCGCCAGAGGCGCACCAGGCCGACGACGGCCGCGGCCGACAACAGGGAGGCGACCACGTCGGCCAGCGGCACCGAGACGAAGTTCGAGGTGGCGTACTGCGCGATCGCGAACACGACCCCGCAGGCCAGCGCCACTGGCCACGTCTCCCGCAGCCCGCGCGCCCCGTCGACGATGATGACGAGCGCCAGGGGGACGAAGATGGCGAGGATGGGGGTCTGCCTGCCGACCATCGCGCCGAGCGTGTCGCTGGACAGGCCGGTCACCTTGCCGAGCGTGATGATCGGGGTCGCCATGGCCCCGAAGGCGACCGGTGCGGTGTTGGCCGTGAGCGCGAGCACGGCCGCCTTCAGCGGCTTGAACCCAAGGGCGATGAGCATGACCGAGCTGACCGCCACCGGCGTGCCGAACCCCGCCAGCGCCTCCATCAGCGCCCCGAACGAGAACGCGATGATGATCGCCTGGATGCGGTGGTCGTCGCTCACCTGGGCGAACGAGCGCCGCAGCACGTCGAAGTGCCCCGTCTCCACGGTCATCTGGAAGACCCAGATCGCGTTGATGACGATCCACAGGATCGGGAAGAACCCGAACGCCGCGCCCTCCGTCCCCGCCAGCAGCGCCTGCCCGGCGGGCATGCCGTACACCGCGACGGCGATGACGACGGCGAGGGCCAGGGACACCAGCGAGGCCACCCACGCGGTCACCCGCAGCACGCCGAGCATCACGAACAGCACCAGCAGCGGCAGCGCGGCGACCAGGGAACTCCAGGTGAGCGAACCGGCGACGGGATCAAGAACCTGCTGGTACACGGCGATCACCTCGCGGGGGCGTGGGTTTACGAGCGATCACTCCGGGTTTTACTCCTGTTCGAGATCCCCGTAAAGACACCTGGAAACGAATCGGCGCCCGGCCGGGCCCGGCCGCGAGGGCGAGGGCCCGGTGAGGACGTACGCGGTGCCGCTAGATGGGGAACGAGCCCCTTCCGGGGCGGGATGTGCGGCGGGACAGCGCGAAGCCGAGTCCGATCATGACGATGCCCAGCAGGAAGTGCAGCCAGTTGTCGGGGGTGTTGAGCGGGATGAAGTTGGCGGGGCTGTTGCGGCCCACCAGCAGGCCGTAGATCCACAGCAGCAGGTAGATGACGCCGCCCCAGATGAGGAAGTTGCGGGCTCCGTTCCAGCTGCGGGCGAGCGTGACGCCCGCGATGCCGAAGAGCAGGTGCACGATGTTGTGCAGGACCGACACCTGGAACAGGCCCAGGAGGTTCGCGTCCGAGTGGTGACCGGCGAACTTCATGGCCCCGTAGTTCGTGGTGATGCCGGGAATGAAGCCGAGGATTCCTATCAGGAGGAAGATGATTCCCAAGACGAACGCGGCCATTTGCAGCGGCGTTCGAGTCATTTCACGCGCGTGCGCACCCATGACACCCCCTCCATCCAATTCGACGGTATGTCGTATTAATCCGCATTCCCTCGCTGGTCAGGCCGTACACGCCGCCTGAGCCCCCGGCCGGGGCTGGCGATTAAAAACTGATAAAAGGCTAAAAATGGGTGCGAATGGTGTGCATTCGTACGACGGTGGGAAGGTGCTCGGTTTCCAGGGACTGGCGCAGCCGGGTCACCGCCCGGTGGACGCCCTGCCGGGCGGCGGCGGGATCGGCCTCGTCGGGCAGGACGACGGCCAGCGAGAGACGCGGCTCGGTGGGAGCGCCGCCGAGCGTGGCCCGCACCCTCTGGCCGCGCGCCCCTTCCCCTCGCGTGGGCCTGGTCCCGCGCATGGTCTCCTCGACGTCGTCCTCAAGCGCGCTCGCGGCGGCCCGCGCCGACAGGTGCGTCGCGCCGCGGCCGGGATCGGGCTCCAGGCTGAGGTACCTGATGGTGTCGACACGTCCCTGGAGCAGGAACCAGCGCAGGGCCAGCAGTTCGACCACCAGCGCGAGGACGGCCAGAGCGGGCCAGAACCACGGATGGCCGGCGGCATAGGCGGCGACCTGCTGGGACACCACCTGGTCGTGGCGCGGCCCGAGAACGCGCAGCCCGAGACCGCGTGCCAGCGCGGCGGCCCCGGCCAGCAGAAGGACCAGGCCCACGATCGCCAGGCCGATGCGGTTGGCGCGGGCGGTGTGGTGGTGGCTCACCGGCTCAGTCCCCTCTCTGGCGTACGGTGACGCGGACGCGCACCGGCCTCAGCGGGCGCAGCTCTTCCAGGCGCGCCACCACGGCCTGCGTGATCTGGCCGGGAAGCTCGCTCGCGTCGCGAAGCGGGGTCACGGCCGTCACGTGCGCGCGGTTGCGGCGAAGTCGCACCCGCGCGCGCGACACGCCGTCCACCTTCGCCGCGACGGTCGCGAGGTGGCGGCTCAGCCCGGTACGGGTGATGCCGGTGACCGTCTGCGGATCCTCGGACGCGATGGGGATCGCCCTGGGGCTTCCGGGGGTCAGCGCCAGAACGAGGAGCCAGATCCCGAGCAGGCACGCGACCGCGGCCGTGGTGAGGGCCGCGGGGTCGCTCCAGTGGGCACGGCCGATGGGGCCGAGCCAGGTCAGCGGCGGCACCTGGGCCCGCCCGCGCGCCAGCGCCGCCACCGCTCCGACGAAGGTCACCAGCGCGGCGGCGGCCAGCAGCAACGCGGTCACGGCCGCCGGCACCGTCCGGCGGGGACGGAACGCGCGGGCCGCGGCCCGCCGCTGGGCCCTCTCGTCCGCGGGCAGGCTCAGCGGGGCGGTTCCGGGGTCCGCGGGGTGGTGGTGGAGCTCCGGCGAGTTCACAGCACGCGCCTTCCCTGCTCCGCCGGGTGGATGAGCCGGACGACGTCGATGTCGACCTGCCGGGCCTCCAGCCCGGTCAGCTCGTGGACGCGCGACATCACGTGCTCGCGTACGCGATGGACGGCCTGCCGGATCGGCGCCGGATACGTCACCGACAGCGTCACCCGCACGATCGCGAGCCGCCCGTCGGCATGGGCGCTGACCTTGGGAGCGCCGCCGGGCACGTCGCGCCCGAGGGGCACGCTGAGCAGCCGGGGCGCGGCCCCGCCGATCTGGTCCACCTCTGACACCGCGCGGGCGGCGACGCGCTCCAGCACCCGGTCGGAGACCTCGGTGCGCCCACGGGCCTCCACCGGTCCGGCGCCCCCCCGTGACGCCGGATCCGGGCCGGGGCCGCCCGGAGCGTGGGTCTCGGTGCTCACGGACGTCTCCGGCCGCCCAGCAGTCCGCTCATGTCGAGCTCGCCGGTCAGCGCGCGGCCGACCAGGAACCCGAGTATGCCGAGGACCAGCACGATGAGGAACGCGGTCAGGCCGCCGACGATCACGGCGAACCCTAGCGCGGTGCCGAACAGCAGGCCGACCGCCGGCCAGAAGCGGGATTCATCCATATCGCTCACCTTCCACTGCGCAGAGGCGCTCGCCGGGTCCGGCGGCGCCGCTCACGGGGATACCGGGGTGTCTCCCGGTCCCCTGGGGGAGGCCGCGTCGTCCGCGGTCGGGCCGATGTCGTTCTCTGCTGGTTCCCCGTCCGTCTCGGCGTTCTGGCCGCCCCGGGGCGCGTCCGGCGCGCCGATGTCGGTGATGCGTACGTGGATCGGCAGTCCGGGCGCGAGAGGCCCGACGGCGTCGCGTACCTCGGCGGCGATCTCGGCGAGCGGCCGGCCGTACCGGACGACCACGGCGACCTCCACCTCGGTCTCCCGGACGGCCACCCCCGCCACGGTGCGGCCGGAGAGGTAGGTGGCGACCGGGCCTCCGCCCAGGGAGGCGACGTCCGGGCAGGCCGTGACCGCCTGGGCGACGCGGTCCGCCAGCCGCTCCTCGGGCACCTCGCCGGTCGGAGGGCTCATCGGACGCGGGCCTCCTGCGGCTCGTCCGCCTCGTCGTCGGGCAGGTGGAGGTCGTCGACGTTGATGTTGACCTCGGTGACCTCCAGGCCGCACAGGTGCTCCACGGCGTTGATCACGTTGCGGCGGACGCCCGCCGCCAGATCCGGGATCGCCACCCCGTACTCGACGATGACGTCGAGGTCGATCGCCGCCTGGCGCTCGCCCACCTCGACCGCGACCCCCTGGGTGCTGCCCCCGCCTCCCCGGGTCAGGCGCTCGCGCACGACGCCCAGCGCCCGCGACATTCCCGCGCCCAGCGCGTACACCCCGGGCACTTCCCGGGCCGCCATCCCCGCGATCTTCGCGACCACGGTGTCGGCGATCGTCGTCCTGCCCCGCTCGCTGACGAGTTCCGCGTTCCGCGATCCCGTGCGTACGGCTCCGACGTCGGACGACCGGCCCGGCGTCTCGTTCATCTGTGTGCTCACCTCGTTGTCCTCCGTTCCAGCAGGACTGGCCTGCGTCGCCGAATAGGAAGGCGCAACCGGCGTTAATACGCACGTACCCCTACACAAGGTGATATAAGGCTATTTTATACCGAATGTCCGGTTTTTGCTCTCTGGGTGAGCGTGGCGTCGGTCAGGACTCGGTGACGACCGGGGACTCCCAGCGGCCCATCAGGTCCCGGTAGAGCGGCGAGGCCGCGACCATCTCCTCGTGCGTGCCCACCAGGGCCCGCGTGCCGTCCATGACCAGCACCCGCCGGGCGCGCAGGGCCGAGGTGAGGCGATGGGCGATGACGATGAGCGTGCCGTCGCGGGCGGCGAACGCCTCCTCGGCCCGCGCCTCGGCCGCCGGGTCCAGGTGGCAGGTGGCCTCGTCGAGCAGGACCAGCCTCGCGGGGGACAGGTAGGCCCGGGTGAGGGCGATGAGCTGACGTTCCCCCGACGACAGCTCGGACGGATCCACCTCGGCCGCGTAGCCGCCGAGCCTGCGCGCCAGATCGGTCATGCCGACCGCGTCGACCGCCTTGTCGATGTCCGACACCGACGGCTCGTCCGCCAGGTAGGTGAGGTTCTCGCCCAGCGTGCCCCGGAAGACGTACGCCTCCTGCGGGATGAGGACGCGGGCCCGGCACATGGCGGCGCGGTCGAGGGTCTCGATGGGGACCCCGCCGATGGCGATCCGCCCGGCGCGCGGCGCGAGGATCCCGGCGACCAGCGCGGCCACCGTGGACTTGCCGATCCCGCTCGGGCCGACGACGGCGAGATGGTCGCCGTCCCGCACGGCGAGGTCGAGGTCGGAGATCACCGGGTCGGCGCGCGGGCCGTACGCGAACGTCACCCCGCGCAGCCGCAGCAGCATGCCCCTCGGCATCCGCGCAGAACCGGACGGGGCCGCCGCCGGCCGCGCGCTCGTCTTGGTGATGCGTTCGAGCGCCACCACCAGCCGCACGCCGTTGACGCCGACGCCCTGCACGAGGCTGCCGAGCGCGGGCGTCAGGGACTGCGCCACGTACGTGAGCGTGCCGAGGATGATCCCGGTCGTCGCGCCGTCGCGGACCAGTGAGGGGGTGGCGGCCAGCACCATCAGGATGGGCAGCCACCCGCCCACGGCCAGCGAGAGCGTCCTCGCGGCGGTGAGCCTGGCCAGCGACCGGCTCGTACGGGCCTGGTGGTCCACGTCCCGCCCGACGTCGGCGCCCACGCGGTCCTCGGCCCCGCAGGCGGTGACGTCGCGCAGGCCGTCCACCATGGCGGCCACCGACGCCGAGGTGCGCTCCTCGGCCAGGATGAGCTCCCGCTGGAGCCGCGCCATGGCCGGCAGGGACGTCAGGAAGAGCGCCAGCCCCGCCACGAGCGGCAGGATCACCTGGGGCAGCACGGCGCCCATCAGCGTCAGCACGCCCAGCACCACCCCCACCACTGAGAACAGGAACGACCTGACCACGGCGATCACGGCGCCGAAGGAGTCCCTGGCGAGCTCGACCTGGCGGTTGAGCCGTGCCACGGCGGCGCTGTCCGGCCGCACCCCCGAGGCGGCCGCCCGGTGCAGCGTGCCGTCGACGACCCGCCGCAGCAGCGTGTCGCGGAACGGCTCGACGATCCCGGCGATGGCCAGGAGCACCTGCCGCGCGCCCACCGCCGCGGCCAGCCAGGCGGTGGCCAGCATCGCCAGCCACCCGAGGCCGACCATCGGACGGCCGGCGGCGAACCCGTCGTCCAGCGCGTGCGCGATGGCCTGGCCGGAGGCGAACGAAGGCGCCGCCTCGGCGAACGACCAGCCGAGCAGCCTGACCAGGTGGCGCGGACGCCGCCGCAGCGCCTCCCACAGCAGGCCGCGGACCGTCACAGCCGCTCCGCGACCTGGAACACCGCGCGGTGGCCCATCACCGCTCCGCGACCTGGAACACGGCGCGGTAGTCGGGATCCCCCCACAGGACCTCATGCGCGCCGCGTCCCCGGATCCGCCCGCCCTCCAGCCAGACGACCAGGTCGGCGCGTGCGGCCGTCGCGGCCCGGTGGGCGACGATCAGCCGCGTGCGGTCGCGCAGCTCCTCAGTCAGCGCACGGGCCACCTGGTATTCGGTGACGGTGTCCAGGCTGGAGGTCGCGTCGTCGAGGATGAGCAGCCGCCCGCCGTGCGCGAAGGCCCTCGCCAGCCCCACGCGCTGCCGCTCTCCTCCCGACATGGGCGCCTCGTCGACGAGCGTGTCGTACGAGCGGGGGAGCTTGCGGATGAACGGGTCGGCCGCCGCGGCCCCGGCGGCGGCCCTCGCCACCTCCCGCGGGCGTCCCACGGCGATCGCCTCGGCCAGCGTGGAACCGAAGAGCACGGGCCGTTCGAACGCGTAGCCGACGGCGCGGCGCAGCGCCGCGCGGCCGAGGCGGCGCAGCGGCACCCCGTCCAGCAGCACCTCGCCGCCGTCGGGGTCGGCCAGCCGCCCGGCGACGGCGGCGAGCAGGGACTTGCCGCTTCCCGACCTGCCGACCACGGCCACCACGGCGCCTCCGGGCACGGCGAGGTCGATGTCGCGCAGCACGGGCCTGCCGTCCACGCACACGGTGACATCGCGAAACTCCAGCCGCCCGCGAGTCCCGTACGGGCCGGCGTCCCCGAGCTCCCGCCGCCCGTGCGGTCCGTGCCGGCCGGCGTCCCGTGGCCTGCCCGGATCCGGCGGGTCGTCCCGCCCGGAGACGTCGTGGTCGCCGGGCAGGTCCTCCCCGCCGTACGCCATGGCGGGCTCGTGGAGGACCTGCCGGACGCGCCCTGCCGCCGAGCGGGCGCGCCCGAGCCTGTTGAGGTAGCCGAGCGCCGAGCCGATGCCGGCGCCGAGCACCGCGTACCGCGCCGCCGCGAACAGCTCACCGACGCTCAGCTCGCCCGAGGCCAGCCGGAGCCCGCCGACCCCGATCACCGCCGTCTCCAGCAGGGGGACGACGATGGCCGCCTGGACGCCGGCGCGGGCGTTGACGCGCCACAGGGCGAGGCCGTGGGCACGCAGGCGCGGCAGCGGCTTCAGCACGCGCCTGGTCTCCAGGTCCTCGGTCCCCGCGGCGGCGATGGTGCGCGCCCCGGACAGCGCGTCGATCAGCCGCGACGCGATGTCGCTCTGCGCCTCCTGGTAGCCCGTGGCGACGGCCGTCGCCTCCCGCAGGAACGCGCGCAGGACCACCCCGATCAGGGCCAGGCCGATCGAGAACGCCACGGCGAGCCAGGGGTCGATGAGCGCCAGCGCGATGAGGGAACCGCCCGCCGGCACGAGCAGGGCCACGGCCGTGATCAGCGCCTCGGGGGCGGCCCCCACCTCCTCGGTGTTGGCTCCGGCCCGGGTCACGAGGTCACCGGCCGGGAAGTGCCGGGAGATCGCGGGGCCGACGGCCAGCACGTGCCGCACGACGCGCTCGCGGAGCCAGCGGGCGGCCTGCGCGCCGCCCGCGCCGGCCGCGAGGACCGCCACGGCGTCGCACGCGACCACCGTGACGACGAGCGACGCGCAGAGCAGGAGGGCTTCTGCGATGTCGGCGCCGGGAGTGACGAGAATATCGACCGCGCGGCCAAGCGCGCCGGGGAGCAGGAGCTCGACCACGGCGCCGGCCAGCGCGGTCACGGCGTACACCACGGGCCAGCGGCCACTGCGGCGCAGCACCTCAAGGAGAAGCCGGTCCGCCGTCCGGCTCTGGTCGGTGCCGGTCACCTGGCCGCCTGGCGCCTGGGCTTCCGACATCGAAGGTTTTCCTTCCGAGGAATCCGGGAATGAACAGGCCTGGAGCGGCCGGATGAGGGCCGCTCCAGGCGATGTGTCAGTTGCCGCAGAGGATGCTGAGGCTGCTGTTCTCGTGGGGGGTGCACCCCAGGAGGCTGAGGTTGCTGCCGCCGCCGCCACCGCCGGTGGGGGCCTCCATGGTCTGCAGGTCGAGAAGCGCCATTTCGGTTACGCCCTTTCGTATGGAGTTGCCGGATGATCAGTTGCCGCAGAGGATGCTGAGGCTGCTGTTCTCGTGGGGGGTGCACCCCAAGAGGCTGAGGTTGCTG